>CAXIAX010000087.1:0-10691 GCA_964021785.1 uncultured Flavobacteriales bacterium | reverse complement strand
AGGAAGCTATAAAATGGCTTGAAAATTTTGTTGAAAAAAAATAACTCTTACCTTAGTGTAGAATCAAATTTCTATGCTCGAATCACAAGAAGAAGAAATAAGTAATTTACTGATTGAATATGCGGCCGGAAATTATGCTGCAAAAGGAAGTCTGTCCAATAACTTAGATTCTGTTGATATGATCATTCAAGGAATCAATATGCTTGGAGAAGAATTACAAGCAACAAATGTATCAAAAGACTATTTCCTAAGCATATACAATGCAGTTACAGATATTATAATAATCCTGGATAATGATTCTATTATCACTGATGTAAATTGTGCCGCCTCATCTATATTTAATATCAGTTCTGACGACATTATTGGAAAAAGCATTTATCATTTTATTGGAGATAAGAAATCTGCTATTTTGGAGTTTTCTAAAATCCCCGATTCTATAGAAAAATCTTATACTTATGAAGGTGAAATCAATTACAACAATAAAAAAATAATTGGACTCATTACTAGTTCTAGAATTATTGATCGATTTGAAGAACAAAAAGGATATTTGATCAAAATAAAAGATATCACTGAAACAAGGAAAACAGAAAAAAGAATAGTTCAGGCGATAATAAAAACGGAACAGCATGAGCAAAAAAGAATGGCAGACCAATTGCACGATTCTCTTGCACAAGAGGTTGCAATGGCAAAACTGATGGTTACAAATCTTGAAGCTTACGCCAACAATGACCCTAATTTCTACAGACTAATTGAGACATCTAAAGACATATTAGATGAGGCTATTACCCACATTCGTGAAATTTGCTACAACCTTATGCCAAGTGTTTTGATAAAAGGAAATATTGATGTTGCTATTTCGGAATTTGTAAAAAAACTTAACTCCCAAAACATCATTGGTTTTAAGTATGAGTCTCAAGGAAACTTTGATGACATCAACCCTGAGATAGAAATAATGGTTTTTAGAATTGTACAAGAATTTGTAAATAATTCTATTAAACATTCTGATGCTAAAAATGTAATAATAAAAGCCGAAATCAATTCTGAAAATGAATTTTGTATAGAATTAACTGATAACGGAATAGGATTTAATCCTAAAAAACTGAAACCTTACACAGACGGAAGAGGTATAAACAACTTGAAATCGAAGGTTAACGCGTTCGAAGGAAAATACACCTTAACAAGTGAAATAGACAAAGGAACTAGCCTTGTTATTGTCTTTCCTAAAACTAAAAACAATGAATAAATTGAAAATACTAATCGCAGATGATCACAAATTGGTAAGAGAAGGAATTAAAATTACCTTATCCCAAAGTAATAGCCTATTCGAATTTGACAGAATGGATGAAGCTTCAAATGGAGAAGAAGCCGTTATCAAAGCCGAAGTTTTTGATTATGACTTAATTTTCATGGATATAAATATGCCCATTCTGGATGGAATTGAGGCTACAAAAAAAATAAAAAGTGACAAAAAAAGAGAGAACAAAATAATTGCTCTTTCTATGCACAGTGAAGAGTTTCAGATAAAAAGCATGATAAAAGCAGGAGCTTCTGGTTATATCTTGAAAAATACTGGATTAGAAGAACTAAATAGAGCTATAAAAACTGTTATTAACGGGAATAAATTCTATAGCAATGAAGTTGCTTTAAAACTTCTAGGAGACTTTAAAGAAGATGATGACAACTCTATCCTTTCGCCTTCCAAACCTGTTGTAAAAATTGCAGAATTATCTAACAGAGAAATTCAAGTACTTAGATTAATTGCGAGTGAATTTACCAATGCAGAAATTGCTAAAAAATTAAAACTTAGCAGAAGAACTATTGATTCTCACAGGTACAATATTGTAAATAAATTACACGTAAAAAACACTGCAGGACTTATCAAATTTGCAATCAAAAACAATTTGGTTTAATACCCTCCGTTTCGTTTTCTCACAAACCACTCTATAGATAATAAAGCCAAGAGTAAAAAGAAAATATATTTGATATTGATTAAATCATCAATATCTTTTTCTTGGTATATCACATCACTCGTTCCTTCACTCTCTTCAATTAATTTTGCAAGAGAGTTTGTTTCGTTTAGCGATACCATCTTCCCTCCTGATACATCACTCATATTAAATAATAACTGATGATTTGCCACAGAATTATTCTGTTCTAACTGCAATTCATTTACAGAGAACTCTCCATTTCGGGTCATATTACTCCCATTAACTTTAGTGGTAGCAACATACTTATAGTTTCCTGGCTGTAAAGTTCCGGCATTTAATCCATAACGTTCTCCTGTGTTGGAGAACAGATAAGTAAAATCTTCATCTTGTTCATTTACTATCTTCATTTTTACCTCTCCACTATTTATCAATTCATAACTAGAATTATAAACCTCTGCTTCAAACTTTATTTTATCTCCTTCATTATAGGAAGTTTCTCCAAAAACCCTGAACAGACTTTTATCTTCTTTTGCAATTAAGAATTGAGCCGACTGAGTAAATAATTCATTAAATCTAGCATTTGATCCATTCAAAGAATAATCCTGAAACTTCCAACTCCAAACTCCTTCTCCCACAAAAAAACCATATTTGGTTTCTCCTTTTTTATTAAATGCCAATAGAGGATATTTAGTTTTTACTGGGCCTATTTTTTGATACAATACAACTTCTGCCGAATTGGCCAAACCATATTTAGTAGTAAACGGCACTTGTAAAGGTGAAAAATTAGAAACAAACGAACTAAGTTCCTGACTTACCTTGAAAGAAGAAAACTCTGGATTAAGATACACTTGTGATTCAGTATATCCTTTGGAATTCAAAACCTCCAACCCTTTGTTTAAACTATTAAATTTATTAAAATCAGTTTGATTTCCTAACATAAATAACACAGGCACTTTTGCTTCTTCTAGCGATAAACTAGCAGACGGTAAATTAACTGCTACCACAAGATTATATTCTGACGGTTCTCCTTTAAAACCATTAACCAGCTCTGCAGTTACTTCATAATTCTCATTCGACTCTAAGGCTAATTTTATCGCATTTACATCAGGATGTGGTGAATTAGCAAGTATTAAAATCTTCTCTTTACTTTCTAATACATCAATATAAAAACTTCTGTAATTATTATTTACTGTAAACTCTCCTTCCAATTCACTTACAGAAACATCATATTTCTGCAATCCATTTCCTTCTGCAGTCAATTCAAACGAAACTTTATTTAACTCAGTATTACTACCAAATGTTATCGTTTTTTGCCCCAGCACCTTTCCTCCTTTCAGCACTTTTACCACAGTGCTTCTACCTGCAAATTGTTCGGCTTTTACCTCTACCACTACGGGAAATTTATTCCCTTTATAAACTAATCTATTGTGCAGTATATTTTCAATAAAAACATCTTTCTTTATTGTGGTATCACCTAAAGCAATAGTATATACCGGAATATTTTTTAGTTTTTTAGTCTCAAACAATGGATTACTTCCCGCATTATAAATACCGTCAGTTGCCAGTACGACACCGCCCAAATTTCTGTTGTAATATCTATTTTGAATCTCTTTAAAAAAAGCAGAGATATTGGTTGTTTTTGAATTAAAATCATAATTCAACCCTTCGTTAATTTCTTCTCCAAAATTGTAAGTAACGACTTCGTATTTTGAAGATAGTTTTTTCTCCAACTCTTCAAAATTATGTTTTAGCTGTTGTTTTACGGCTAATGAATCTTTAGAAAAAATCATTGACTCTGAATTATCATTGGCAAGAATAATAATTGGTTTTTCAATTTTTTCTTTAGAAAACTCAAGCAAGGGCTCAAGTAATAAAAAGGCTAAAAAAGAAATACTAACAAACCTTAGGCCTGCTAGTATTTTCTTCCAAAGACTTGATAACTCTCCTAGATTTTTATCTTTTCTATACAATAAAAAAGCGCCCACCAATCCCAATGCAATACAAAGTAATATGTACCAAAAAGGAGAGTTGAGAATCAGTTTCAAGAGATTATATTTTAGTTATTAATTATGTTAACATTCCTCCACACACGTGAATTGTTTGCCCTGTAACATAAGCACTCATGTCACTAGCAAGAAATACACAAACATCTGCAACATCTTCTGGAGATCCTGCTCTTTTCAATGGTATTTCTTTTACCCAGTTTTCTACTACATCTTGATCTAGTTTTGCTGTCATTTCTGTAGCAATAAAACCTGGTGCAATTGCATTACTTCTAATGTTTCTTGACCCAAGCTCTTTGGCGATAGATTTAGTAAATCCAATAATTCCTGCTTTAGAAGCCGAATAATTTGATTGTCCTGCATTTCCATTAACTCCAACAACTGAACTTAAGTTTATGATAGAACCTTTTCTTTGTTTAAGCATTGTTCTTTGAACCGCCTTAGTCATATTGAAAATAGATTTTAGATTAATCCTCAATACATCATCCCAATCTTGTTCTGACATTCTCATCAACAAACCGTCTTTTGTAATTCCGGCATTGTTAATCAATACATCTATTTTTCCGTCAAAATCTTTCAAAACATCTTCAACTAAAGCTGTAGAAGCGTCAAAAACTGAAGCATCAGATTTATAACCTTTCGCTTTTACACCAAGCGCCATCAATTCATTCTCTACTTCTTTTGCTTTTTCTTCTGAAGACAAATAAGTAAATGCTATATCTGCACCCTGCTCTGCACATCTCAATGCAATTCCTCTTCCAATTCCTTTAGAGGCTCCTGTTATAAGAACAACTTTATTCTCTAATAATTTCATAATTAAATTTTAAATAGGTTTACTTCAAAGATAATTTTAAATTAATAATTGACAATGAATAATTCAAATATCATTATCAGTTTTGGCTTTGAATCAATATAAGGTATGAAATCGCACTTATATAGACCGAAAAAGTAATTAAATACCGTGAACTCCATAATTATTTGATGTACTTTTGTAGTATCAAACGAGACAAATAACAAATTAACAATGCAAGATATCAAACTAAACACTATAGAGGAGGCTCTAGAGGACATTAGAGCTGGAAAAGTAATCATTGTAGTGGATGACGAAGACAGAGAGAATGAAGGGGATTTTTTAACAGCTGCAAGAAACTCTACACCAGAAGTTATCAATTTTATGGCAACTCATGGTAGAGGATTAATTTGTGCGCCTTTATCAGAAGATAGGTGTGCAGAATTGAATCTTGAATTAATGGTTAAGGATAATAATTCACATTACGAAACTCCATTTACCATTTCGGTAGATTTAGTAGGAAATGGATGTACTACAGGAATATCTGCTAGCGATAGAGACAAGACTGTAAAAGCATTAATAGACCCAGAAACAAAACCAAATCAACTTGGCAAACCAGGACATATATTCCCATTGAGAGCAAGAAATGGAGGTGTATTAAGAAGAGCTGGACATACCGAAGCTGCTGTAGATCTATCTAGAATGGCTGGATTTGAAGAAGCTGGACTTATCGTAGAAATCTTAAACGAAGATGGTTCTATGGCGAGACTTCCTCAATTAATTGAAATTGGAAAAAAGCATGACATTAAAATCATATCTATTGAAGATTTAATTTCATACAGATTACAACACGAAAGCTTAGTAGAGAAACAAATTGAAGTTAAATTACCAACTGAATATGGTGATTTTCAATTGGTACATTTCACACAAAACACAGACGGAAAAGAACATTTGGCCTTGGTAAAAGGAGAATGGGAAGAAGACGAACCAATTTTAGTTAGAGTACACTCTAGCTGTATGACGGGAGATATCTTTGGATCATGCAGATGTGATTGTGGACCTCAATTGCAAACTGCTATGAAAATGGTAGAAGCTGCAGGAAAAGGTGTAATACTTTACATGAACCAAGAAGGAAGAAACATTGGATTGTTAAACAAATTAAAAGCTTATAAGCTTCAAGAAGAAGGATATGACACTTTGGAAGCAAACTTAAAACTAGGATTCAAAGGAGACGAAAGAGATTACGGAATTGGCGCTCAAATTTTGAGAAAGCTTGGCGTATCTAAAATGAAACTAATGTCTAACAACCCTACAAAAAGAACAGGATTGATAGGTTACGGACTAGAAGTTGTAGAAAATGTAGCGATAGAAATTGAAGCAAACAAACACAACAAAGGTTACCTAGAAACCAAAAGAGATAAAATGGGACATACCCTAAAAATGAAATAAAATCTCCTTATTTAGGAATAAAATACAAAAGGTGATTACTAATACTAATCACCTTTTTTAACATTCTGCAAGAAACAAACTATACCAAATTCAACAATAAAAATGAAAAACCTTACTTTAAACAGAGTTCCAGAATCTACTAACCAATCTTTAAGAGCCTGGAGTGCGGCTGATGAATTATTGATTGCGTTTCACGAAGAAAAGAAACCAGAACAAACTTTAATTTATAACGATTCGTTTGGTTATTTATCTTGTCACATTGCTCCAGCACCAACTGTTGTGATTTCTGATTTGAAAAGTCAAGAGAAAGCTATTATTGAAAACTTGGATACAAATAGCTTAGATAAAGCAAACCTTAAATTTTCTACTTTATTAGAAGAGTCTGACTTTAAAGCGAACATTGGTTTAATGAAAATTCCTAAGTCATTGGAATTATTCGAAATGATTCTGAGCCACTTCACCAAGAATGCAGATCCTGAAGCAACTTTGGCTTGTGGATTTATGACAAGAAATTTCACTAGACAGTACATAGAAATTGCTAATGAATATTTTGAAAACGTAGAGCAATCTTTGAGTAAGAAAAAAGCGAGAATTTTAATTTTATCTGGATTCAAAAAAACAGAAGAAAAATCATTTTTGAATACAATTCCACAAGAAAAAGAAGAAATTCAACAGTATTATGGAGTTTTCTCTGCAAAAAAGATAGATTACGCTACTCAGTTTTTAATAGAAAACTTGGAGCCACCAGAAGAAGTTGAAACTGTTTTGGATTTGGCTTGTGGTAACGGAATATTAGCAAAAGAAGTAGCAAAAGAATTTCCTGAGGCAGAATATCACTTGATAGATGACTCTATGCTTGCTATTGAAAGTGCAAAATTAAATGTAAAAGGAGATAACTTCAATTTTTACCACAACAACAATTTAGAAGATTTACATGCAAACACTATGGATTATGTTGTTTGTAATCCTCCTTTCCATGTGGAATATGAAATTGACATTAGTCTTCCATTGAGACTGTTTAGAGCGGTGGAGAAAAAATTGAAAAGAGAAGGGAAATTTCAGCTTGTAGCTAACACACACCTAAACTACAAACCTCATTTAGAGAAAATATTTAAGATGGTAAAGGTTGTTCATGATAACGATAAATTTATCGTTTATTCTTGTTTCAATGCTTACCCAGACAAAGACAAAAGATGGAACGAGGACGCAATTTAAGACAACTAAGACCAGAGATTTCCTCTGCAGAAGTAAACAAGACAATGAGCGAAGTAGAGCAATTTCAAAACTCTACTCTTCGCCCTATTCTTAAGTTTCAAAACGAATTATTGATTGCACATTTCTCACAGTTTGCAAGAAACATAAAAAAAGATTGGGGTTCTATTTCTAACGAAAAGAAGGAAATTTTTATAGAAAACTCTTTGATGAAAAATCAAGGATTAAGAAATATGCTCATAGGTTTTACTCTTGGATTAATAACCCTAAAAGAACATAAAATCTACTTGAATAATAAATCGGAAATAAACCGCAGAATTATTCAAATGGCGAAAGAAAGAATCGTCAGTAATTTGTCTATTCTCTAGAATTTTTGGTAACTTAAGGAATAATATTAAAATCCTAAATTACCAATGGCATTCAACCATATAGAGTACAAAAAACCTATTTATAAAATAAAGGCTCCTTTAAGAGATCACCTAGAGCAATACTCTAGAACGGCAGATATTTCGCTTACGTATGAAGATTTATTAAGGTACCAACAACTTATACCCCTTTCGGATGATAGCGGGAAAGAAACGAATTGGTTTTCGGCTTTATACCCTATAGATGAACAAGCCTATTTTCAAGAAGAATTGGTAAAGATTTACCAGACTTTAGTATCTGATGGAGACAAAATAAACTTTTTAAAAATAAGCAGTATCGATTACTGTTCATTTGGAAACTCCAAACCATTTAGAATAAAGGTAATCAATGAAATAAACGATATTTACGATTATTTTTATATCAAAAGAGCAGATGCATCTAGAATATATGGGTTAGAATTAGAAGAGATTTTTTCGCCAGATAAAATTACTTTTTTTGTCAATAAATCTACTTTAATAGAAGAGCATGTTGTAGGAATCCCTTGTGATGAATACATAAAAAAACACGAGAACGTGAAAATTGAAAACAGACTTCGTTTTGCCAAGGAGTTTGTAAAGTTTAATGAAAGATGTTTTGTTCGTTTACTTGGCGATATGAGAGCCTATAATTTTGTGGTAGAAATTACTCAAGATTTTGATAACGTACAATACAGATTGAGACCCATGGATTTTGATCAGCAATGTTTTGAAGGAAGGAAAAACATGTATTTACCACAGTTTTACAAGGACAATATTTCATTGGTAGATTTGGCAAGAGAACTCCTAACAGACCAAACTGCTCAAGATTACATGAAGCAAGAAAGAGTGGCAATGAAAAAAAGATTTTTAGCTTATAAGCAAAGAGCTAAATCACTGATTAGAAGAATGAAAAAAGATACAATCTCCACCAAAGAAAACATTGATACGCTTAAAAAAGAATTTGCAGTTTACTACAATAATCCAATGTTTTTGGAATTTAAAACTATGGGCCAAATTCTAGAATTACATATTGAAACAAAACTTGGAATTAAGATATTTTAACGCAAACTTTTGTTGACTTTATACATGAAAGTAGCGTAATTTTGTACTATCAAATTAAAAAGAATTATAACAATGAACAACTTTGAATTATACAATCCTACCAAAATAATTTTTGGAAAAGGAGAGATACAAAAAATAAAAAACGAAATCCCAAAAGGAGCTAAAGTATTAGTACTATTTGGAGGTGGAAGTATCAAAAAAAATGGAATCTACGACCAAGTAGCTGATGCACTTACAGATTACGAATGGACTGAGTTTGGAGGAATACCACCAAATCCAGAATACGAAGTATTGCTTAAAGCATTGGAAGTAATTAAAAAAGAAAACATTACTTATTTACTTGCCGTAGGTGGTGGATCTGTAATTGACGGAACTAAATTTTTATCATCTGCTGCATTATACGAAGGTGAAGAACCTTGGGATATTTTGGCTAAGAAAATAAGAACAGATGTAGGAATGCCATTTGGAACAGTGCTTACTTTGCCTGCAACTGGAAGTGAGATGAATTCTGGAGCTGTTGTAACTAGAGCATCTACTCAAGAAAAATACGGAATGGGAGGTCCAGGACTATTTCCGCAATTCTCAATTTTAGACCCTTCTGTGGTAGCTTCTATTCCAGAAAGACAAATTGCTAACGGATTGGCCGATTCTTTCACACACGTGCTAGAACAATACATGACTTACCCTGTAGATGCAATTTTACAAGATAGATTTGCAGAAAGTATTTTGAGTTCTATCCTTGAGACTGCTCCAAGAATTATGGAAGATACTACCAATTACAAATCGGCAGCTAACTTTATGTGGAACTGTACCATGGCACTTAACGGATTAATCCAAAAAGGAGTACCAAATGACTGGGCAATTCATGCAATGGGACACGAATTAACGGCTTTTTATGGAATAGATCATGCAAGAACTTTGGCTATCTTAACTAAGAGTCACTACACTTACAACCTAGAATCTAAACAAGCTAAATTGGCACAATGTGCCGAGCGTGTATTTGGAATTACCGAAGGTGATGAGCAAGAAAAAGCAGAACAATGTATAGAAGCAATAGAAGAGTTTTTCTTATCTCTAGGGATTGGAACTACATTATCTAGCTACACTAAAGACTACGAAGGAACTGCACAAAAAATTGCAGAAAGATTTACTGAAAGAGGATGGATGGGAATAGGGGAACACGGTAAATTGACTCCAAGTGATGTGGAGCAAATTGTAGAAATGAGTTACTAACTCACTAAAATTTAAACTTTAATTATGCTTCCAAGTACAGTTTTACTGCGCTTGGAAGCATTTTATTTTTCATCTGTTTTATATTAATGATATGTCAACTAACAATTATTTGGTATTTTATGTATATTTATGTATAAATCAAATATTTAAACAATGAAAAACTTAACAATAGCTGCATTATTTTTAGCATCAATTTTTGCTTTTACACCTATAGAAGGCAAAGTTAAAATGATTGATGACGCAAAACTTATTAGTGAAATTCTAAAAACTGAACAGGTTGTAATAAACCGTATTTCTTGTGAACTAAAGGATGGAAGCCTTTGTCCTTTGGAAATTGACCAAAAAGAAATATCAGTAAATTGCTCCTGTGAAGAAGGAGAATTGATCCTAGAGCCAAAAATTAAATTACTTGGAGAATGGGATCAAAAAGAAAGTGAGACAGTTGTAAAATATGCTCATGAATATTTCAAAAATAATGACTTTAAGATTTCAGAAATTGTATTTTTAAAATCTAAAGAACAACATTACTTATTCGTGCAAGTAGCTGAAAAAATAAAAAACAATAGATTTTTGTTTACAATTGACAAATAAGACAATCCAATTAGAATAAGTGGAATACAAATTACAAATA
>CAXIAX010000086.1:0-11240 GCA_964021785.1 uncultured Flavobacteriales bacterium | reverse complement strand
AGCTAAAGTTGTTTTTCCTGAAGATTCGGGACCTGTAAATACGAAATGATTCATTCCTCTAAATTAGAAAAAATTAGACAACAAAAAAGCCATCAACAATAAAGTTGATGGCTTTTTAAATTTTATAAAAAGTCTTAATTAGCTATCTTGTCCATATTTCGCTTGGATGTAAGCAGCTTTAAGTTTAGTTTTTCTGTTTGCCACAGTAGGTTTAATGTACTCTTTTCTGTCTCTTAATTGTCTAACAACCTTAGTTCTATTAAACTTATTTTTATAACGTTTAAGGGCTCTTTCAATGTTTTCTCCCTCTTTTACTTGTACTACTAACATGATTATCTTTTTAATTTAAAGTGCAAATGTATAAATAACATTTTTGTTATACAACATTATGAAACAAAAATCTATTTGCGGTTTATTTATTTAGTTATATTTCTTGAAATTACCAATTGTTGGATTTGAGTTGTTCCTTCTCCGATAGTACAAAGTTTTACATCTCTGTAAAATTTCTCTACTGGAAAATCTTTAGTATACCCATACCCTCCGTAAATTTGCACTGCATCATTACAAACCTCACATGCAATTTCCGAAGAATACATTTTTGCCATTGCAGACTCAGTTACCAATTTCTTTCCTTTGTTCTTTAAGTCTGCTGCTTGAGCCAACAATAAATCTGCTGCTTCAATTTTAGTAGCCATATCAGCTAATTTGAAAGCAATTGCTTGATGCTCACAAATTGGTTTACCAAACTGCTCTCTTTCTTTAGAGTAATTTAATGCCGCTTCGTAAGCTCCTTTGGCAATTCCTAAAGATAATGCTCCTATAGAAATTCTTCCTCCATCTAGTACTTTCATAGCCTGAATAAATCCACTCCCTTCTTCTCCTATCATTTGGTCTTTATGTACTCTACAGTTATCAAAAATAAGCTCTGTCGTTTCAGACGCTCTCATTCCCAATTTATTTTCTTTCTTTCCTGCAGAAAATCCTTCTGTTCCTTTCTCTATGATAAAAGCACTCATTCCGTGCGAATCTCCTTTTTCTCCTGTTCTAACAATAACAACTGCTACATCTCCAGATTTTCCGTGAGTAATAAAGTTCTTTGATCCATTAAGAATCCAATGATCTCCATCTTTTACTGCCGTAGTGTTCATTCCTCCTGCATCAGATCCAGTTCCTGTTTCTGTCAGTCCCCATGCTCCAATCCATTCTCCTGTTGCTAGTTTAGGCAAGTATTTTCTTTTTTGCTCTTCGCTTGCGTTATAATAAATATGACCTGTACACAATGAGTTGTGAGCTGCTACAGATAACCCTATAGATCCACATACTTTAGAAATCTCAACAATTACAGAAATATATTCGTGGTAATTCATTCCTGATCCTCCGTATTCTTCTGGAATAAACACTCCCATTAATCCTAGCTCTCCTAGTTTCTTGAAAAGTGGCACAGGAAATTCCTGAGCTTCATCCCATTTCATAACATTGGGTCTGATTTCTTTCTCTGCGAAATCCTTCACCATTTCTCTAATCATTTTCTGATTTTCAGTCTCATTAAAATTCATATCTTACTTATTAATAGGTTGCTAAATTAATTATATTCTTTGTGTACTTTTCTAATCTTTGTGCTCCACCTAAGAAGCCTAATTCTATTATAAATCCAAATCCGGCTACATTTCCTCCTTGTTTCTGAACTAATTCGGCTGCAGCTATTGCTGTTCCTCCTGTAGCCAACAAGTCATCATGTATAAATACATTCCAATCTTTTTTGATAGAATCAACATGCATTTCTACAGTTGCACTTCCGTACTCCAAATCGTAGGAATATTGTATGGTTGTGAATGGTAGTTTCCCTACTTTTCTTACCAATACAAATGGAATATTTAACTCCAATGCCAATGGCATTCCATAAATAAAACCTCTACTCTCTACACCAACAATTGCATCAATGTTTTTTCCCTCTAGCTGCTTTGCCAAATCCTTTACTATCTCTTTGGATAAAGCTGGATTCTCTACAATAGGTGAAATATCTTTGAAGTTAATGCCAGGCTTTGGAAAATCCGGCACATTCCTTACGGTACTCTTTATTTTGTCTGATAAATTCAAGATGGGTTATTTAAGTGTTAAATAAGGTGCAATTTTACGATATTGTTCAGCCTTTATCAAATTATTCTCTAGAATTTGTTCAATTGATATAAAGTCCCCATGCATTTCCCTGAAATTTATCAACTTTTTGGTAGAATTATAGTCGCAATATGGATGAGCTAGCAACTCTTTAAAAGTAACTTTATTTATATTTAGTTGAGTTAATTCTTTAGTGGAAACGAAAAAATAGCGCTCTTTATTCAATTTCACCACAGAGTCTAATCCATACACATCATTGAGTTGATTTAGAGAAGAAAACCCTCCTAACTTCTCTTTGTATTTCAATATTCTTACTGCTGTTTTTTCTCCGATTCCCTTTACCGAAACCAATTGCGATTTTGAGGCAGAGTTTAACTCTATTGCTATAATTTGCTTCTCCTCTATTATTTTTTCTTTTTCATTAATCAAAATATAAGGCTCTAGCTTATTGTACAATTCATCCGAAATGGAATACATCTTTTTCAAATCCTCTTTTTTATAAAACTTGCCTCCTTTCGATTTATAATTCATAATGGTTTGAGCTTGCTTATCTGTCAAGCCCAAAACTTTCAATTCCTCCAAATTTGCTTCGTTAGGATTAAATGGAAAAAGCGAATCTTTTTTATACTTTATTAACTTAGATTTCTCTTTGGAGAATCTCTTTGTTTCTATTTCATCAAACACAAGAAATGGCGATAGTTCATCTGCTAGACTATCTGGTATAGAATATATTTTTCTGAAATCTTTTTCTGAGTTAAACTTTCCAACCTTGGCTCGGTAATTTACTACGTTATAGCTTTGCTTACTCGACAAGCCAAGTAATACTAAACTATCTCTAGAAATTGTATTGGGATTAAAACTAAATAACTCCACTGAGTTACTCTCTTTATCCTGGCTATTCCTTTTGGATTCTAATTCGTTTTTAAATTCGGTAAAATCATATTTCTTAGTTGTAAAAACATAGGGCATGACCATATAAAATGCCGTCATTAAAGACAAAACACATAGAAAAATAAAAATCCCCTTTTTTTCGGAAGATGAGAAAACAAAATAGTCATCAAAGAAATTCATGCATTAATTTACACATTTTCAGTGTAAAACACAAATCCTTAAACTATAGCCTTTACTAAGCGAGATTTACCGTCTTGAATTTTATTGACTCCAAAAAAGAAAAATGCAATCCCAAAAACCATTAATATATGGGAGAAATCATTTTTACTAAACCACTGATGAAGATTTATTTTTAATATAAATATAAAGGCTGAAGGAAATATAACCAATATCCCATATCCTATGTATTTAAAGTTTGAGGTAATTTCTTTGGAGAACTTATAACTATAAAAACCGACAGCTGTAATTAACCCCAAAATGGTATTGATTGTAATGGGCAGAAACATCAATTGAGGCTTCTCAAGCGGGTTTATATTCAACCAAACTACAAATCCTACCACATACACTCCTATTAGCTTAACAAGCGATATTAACTTAGCCTTTTTCACAATTTTAGGATTATCGTGAGCACTTAGCATTGCAAGTTCTATCCAATAAATAGCCACTGGTATTACAACCCAACCTGGTAACTTACCGTAGTAATGAAAATAATTATAGAACAAATGCCCCAAAGCACTTAACAAAGTGGCTATTCCAAAGAAAAAAAAGAATTTCTTCCAATTAGAAAAAAAATCATTCATTATCGAAAATTTAGATATTCTTGATGCAAAATACAATGCAAAAATACCCAATATCATATCGTAAATAAAATCTGTTGGATCTGTGAGATCTAGTCCAAACAATAAAAAATCATTTGGGAGAAAATCCTTTCCTATCATACCGGTTTATTTTGTTTCTATAGCTTTAACTTTCCCTAAATACTTCTTCAGTTCATCTCTCACTTTAGGGGCTAAAAAGAACAAACCAATCATGTTTGGAACTAACATTGCAAATATCATTGCATCAGAAAAATCGATTACTGATCCTAAACTTGATGCCGATCCTACTATCACAAACAAACAGAACATTACTTTGTAAATGTTTCCTACCAGTTTGCTTCTTCCAAACAAAAATGACCAAGCTTGGTAACCGTAATAAGACCAAGAAATCATAGATGAAAATGCGAATAAAACTACTGCTACTGTTAATACCCATGGAAACCACTCGATAGACTGAGAAAATGCTTTTGAAGTTACCTCAACTCCTTTTGTCACTTTTACTCCGTATTCAAATACGTTTCCTTTTATGTTTGAAATTACCAAGACCAAAGAAGTCATTGTACATACAATTACTGTATCAATAAATGGCTCAAGCAATGCAACTAACCCTTCACTAGATGGATGCTTTGTTTTTACTGCTGAGTGAGCAATGGATGCAGAACCAATTCCTGCTTCATTAGAAAATGCTGCTCTTTTGAATCCTTGTATCATTACAACTCCTAACGCACCTCCTGCGATAGAATCCCATCCAAATGCACCTGAAATTATTTGACCAAAAGCTTGTGGTATCAAATCATAATTCATGAATAAAACTGCAATCACTGCCAATGCATAAATCCCCACCATAAAAGGTACAATCTTATCTGTTACTTTAGCAATTTTTTTAATTCCTCCAATAATTACAATCCCTACAAGTACCGACATTATGATTCCAAATACTAATCCGTAACCATCTACAAAACTACTTTCTCCTCCTGTAGCATACCTAAACATTTCGAATGCTTGATTGGCTTGGAACATATTTCCTCCACCAAACGAACCTCCAATACACATAATTGCAAATACTACTGCTAGTACTTTTCCTAGTGGCCCTTTAATTCCTTTTTTAAGGTAATACATTGGTCCTCCAAATACAGTTCCATCTTCACTAATTTCTCTGTATTTTACCCCCAAAGTACATTCAATAAACTTAGAAGACATTCCTAGCAAACCTGCTAATATCATCCAAAATGTAGCCCCTGGACCTCCTAATGAAAGTGCCACTGCAACCCCAGCAATATTACCTAACCCTACTGTTGCAGACAATGCTGCCGTTAATGCTTGAAAATGAGACACCTCTCCGTGGTGTTCTCCTTCTACTCTTATCGTATCGGGATTATCTATGGTATCATCATCTTTTTTCGATCCCGGAAACAAATTAGAAGACTTCACTTCATGTCCTTCTTCTAAATTATCATACTTACCTCTTACTATATTAATGGAAGTTTTGAATCCTCTAACATTGATAAACTTGAAATAAACTGTAAAGTATAAAGCTCCTAATATTAAAACTATTAATACCCAAGGAACACTTAGCGACTCGCTAAATTTTATCTCTGCAAAAATCAACTCTACAAACCAACCTGTTGCGTTTCCAAAGGCTTTGTCTATCTTTTGATCCATTCCCAATTCTTTTGCTTGATCTGCTGCAACAACCACAGACTCTGATAAAGCATTTAGAGAATCAATGCCTGCTGAATTGGCTTCAACATTTTGACCAAATAAAAAGGTTGGTATTAAAAATAATAGAACTAGTAAGTGTTTCTTTCGCATAGTTTTTTTTTAGATGAATTTCAAATATAGAGAAATAGGACCTCCTACCCAAATATATTATTTTTGATTATCGAGAAAAGCTAACGCTTCTTCCAAATCAAGTGGGTTATATCCCAACTCGTTTTTTGCTTTATCAATTATAAAACCTGTTCTTGGCGGACGCTTTGCTTTTTGATTTAAAGTAGCTGTTTTTATAGGAGTTACACAATCTGTAGATAAATTATAATACTTCCCTATCCTTTCTACAATCTCCAAAATGCTGTACACTTTTGGCCCAGATAAGTGATACAATCCTGTAGCATCTTTATCTGCAATTAAAATACACCCCTTTGCCAAATCTTCTGCCAATGTAGGAGATCTAAACTGATCGTCTACCACATTAATTGGCGATTGTTTTTCTAAAGCACCTTTTGCCCACATGATTAAATTTCCTCGGCTCAAATTATCTCCTTTTCCAAAAACAATAATTGTTCTTCCTATAGCCGTATTTCTATAGTTACTTTCATTTATTAACTTTTCGGATGCCAATTTAGATTTTGCATAATAAGCCAATGGATCTGGTTTATCTTTCTCTTCATAAGGTCCTGCTTCTCCATCAAATACAAAATCAGTAGAAACATGAATAAGGTGAGAACCATATTTTTTAGCGTTTTCCAAAAGGTAACCTACTGCGTTTACATTAATGTCCCAGCAATTTTCTTGGTCGTCTTCGCAAGCATCTACATTGGTCATGGCTGCAGTATTTATTACTACATCTGGCTTGTGTGCTTCCATTATTTCATCTACTTCCTTTTTTGAAGTAATATCCAAAGGGAAATAAGTAAAATCTTGTACTATTCTTCTGTTTTCTCCTCTAGAGGTTGCTATTAATTCTACATCCTCACGGTTCTTTAGTTGGTCTACTATCTTTTGTCCCAACAGCCCGTTTGTTCCCGTAATTAGAAATTTCTTTTTCATTTTAGATTCCAAAAATTTGATTGATTTGATTAATTTGTTCTGGTTGTCCTAACACAAAGAGTTTTGATCCTGGCACCAATAATATAGATGGCTTAGGGTTTACTATGAATTCTCCTTCTGGAGTTTTATACCCTACAATGTTACATCCCGTTTCAAAATCTTGCGAAATTGAAGCTATTGTTTTGTTTTTATATGTCTCCGGTATATTTTCAAAAGTAATTTCTTCTAAGTTTATCTTAGAGTTTCCCTGAATCGTAATGTGATCCAAAAACTCAATTACATCTGGTGTTATTACCAAAGATGCCATGTGAGCTCCTCCCAAAGAATCGGGCATTATTACATTAGATGCTCCCGCAATCTTCAGTTTTCTAATAGATGAACTTTGTGATGCTCTACTTATTATTTTCAGCTTAGGATTCAGTTCTTTGGCAGAAAGTACAACAAATAAATTATCTGCATCCGAAGGTAATGTTGTAATTAATGCCTGCGCATTTTCTATTTGAGATTTTAATAAAATATCATCTGAAGTAGCATTCCCTTCCAAAAACAAATGTTGTTTTTTTGCTCTAAAGCTATCCAACAATTCTTTGCTTTCTTCTATTATCACATACTTTTTATTGTGAGCGATTAATTCACTTACAGCCTGAGTTCCCACTCTTCCGTATCCACAAACAATTACGTGTCCTTCTAGTTTTTCTACTTCTTTATTCATTTGGTAATCTTTAAAATAAATTCGGTATTCTCCTTCCAATAAGTACTTAGAAATTGAAGTTAAGGCATAGGCAAACGTACCAAAACTCATCACAATAAGAACAGCAGTAAAGAATTGTCCTGAAGCGCTAAGTGGTTTTAATTCTCCAAACCCCACAGTAGAAACCGTAGTTATTGTCATATAAAACGACTCGAAAAAAGTCCAACCCTCTATTAACATATAGCCCAAAATACCAGACAATATTATCACTAGAAGCAAAAATATTGCAAAATAAATTTTGGAGAACAAACGATAACTTAACAACAAATTCTATGTTTTTATTGAAAGTAAAGGTAACAATCTTTTACTTTTTATTAGAATGCTCAATTTACTTTTGGCACGAATATTGAAATTACTATATAAATCGTATTAACCTCCTTCGTAAAAAAAAGGAATAAAAACAAAAGCCATGAAAGCAAAAACATTACTTACAGCCCTATTTGCATTTCTGTTGGTAAACGGAAATGCTTTTACAAGAAACAGTTCTCTTAACATTGATGTTATAGAACACCCAGCAAAAACTTATGTGATTGAAATGGGAAATGGTTCATCTTACGAAACCTCTTCTGACATTAGAATTGACAATCTTAGATATGGAAGAAATGGATTAAAAATTTACACTCGTACTTACAAAGGTTCTAAACGAGGACCACAAAGATTTGACGAGAGATTGGTGTACACAGGAGCAATTGATATTCCTAATAACGCCACTGTATTTTCTCAACTGAGCCACAGAGGTCTTTTTGTAAACAACATAGTTCCAAACATAAACCCTCGATATGCAAACAACCGATTAGGGATGCAGCCAAGGCAGTTTGAAAATTTATTATTTGCCGTAGAGCGCGAAAGTTTTGATAAAGATAAAGTTGCTATTATGACTCATGCTTCTAGAAATGGAGCAATCAATTCTAGACAAGTGTTAGAATTAATGAGTTTATTGAGTTTTGATTCTTACAAATTGCAATTTGCAAAAACTGCCTACAGAAACACGGTAGACAAACAACACTATTTTATAGTGAGAGATGGATTAAGCTTTACAAGTAGTAAAAGAAAGCTTACCGATTTTATGAATCAACAAACAGCACCTCCTCACTACAAAGACAGGAGAGGTAACCAAAGAAGAAGATAATTGAATCTTAAACAAAAGAGAACTGACCTAGGTTAGTTCTCTTTTTTATTTTCTTTTTTTTCTAAATAAGCATCCAGCACATCAGCAATAGAAGGAAAAGTATTTTTATATACTTTATTAAACTTTGATATATCCATCCATCTAGCTTTGGTAATGTCTTCTTCTAATTGAGGAACCAATTCTTCATTCCCAATATAATCCATAATAAACCAGTGTGTTTTTTTAATACACTCTTTTCCTTTATTTTTAAATTTATGCATAGTTGTGATTAACTCCTCCCTTATTTCGGGTCCAGTTATTCCACACTCCTCTTCCACTTCACGAATTGCACCTTTCTTTATTTTCTCGTGTTTTTCTAATTTACCTTTTGGCAAATCCCATTTACCTCTTCTAAAGATAAATAAAACCTCTTGATTTTGATTTACAACTAACCCTCCTCCTGCTTCCACAATTCTATATCGTTTGGCAAAAATCTTTTCCATAACGCGCAAGGTTGGGAAATTGACAATAACCTCTTGCTTAAATTCGTTACTTTCTATAACTTTTTCAAAGTCTTCGAGAGTATAACAGGTTGTAAACAAGATTTTTTTATCAAAAAATGACTTTTTGAGGTTAAAACCTAAGAAAAATACCCTTTCATTAATAAAAACTTTATACATTTGCGTCCGATTATGATTTTAAACAAAAATACAGCCTCAAAGGTAGCAGAATATTTATTACAAATTAAAGCTATCAAACTAAATGTTGAAGAACCTTTCACTTGGGCTTCTGGCATTAAGTCACCTATCTATTGCGACAATAGAGTAATTCTATCTTACCCGGTAGTAAGAACGTATATTAGACAGCAACTTGCTGAACTAACTATAGAAGCTTACGGTAAGCCAGACATTATTGCTGGAGTTGCCACTGGTGGTATAGCTATTGGTGCACTTGTTGCTCAAGAACTAGACATGCCATTTGCTTATGTTCGTTCTGAAGCTAAAGCTCACGGACTTCAAAATAAAATTGAAGGTGTGATGGAAAAAGGAAGAACAGTTGTTCTGATAGAAGATTTAATCTCTACTGGAGGAAGTTCTATTCAAGCTGTGAAAGCTGTGAAAGAAAACGAAAACCAAGTAAAAGGTGTTATTTCTATCATGGATTACGGTTTCCAAAAAGCTATTGACAACTTCGAAAACGAATGTTCGTTCTATTCTTTGTGTAATTTTGATGTATTAATCGAAACGGCTCTAGAAAGAGAGTTTATCACTAAAGACAATTACGATTCATTGCTTAAATGGAAAATGTCTGTTTAAAACAATTGAATTTTATTAATATCTTACCTTTTGTATATTGGTGAAGAAGATAAAAAAAACTAATTTTGAAGCATCTAGATAATTAAATCTAGATGCTTTTTTGTTTTACCCTATTTTTAAAAATCCTATGGAACAAACGCTTACTGCAACAGATTACAATTTTCCTGGCCAAACTGCCATTTACAAAGGAAAAGTGAGAGATGTATACAACATCAATAACGAAAAAATAGTATTAATTGCTTCGGATAGAATCTCGGCTTTTGATGCAGTTCTTCCTAAAGGAATTCCTTACAAAGGACAAATATTGACAGCTATCGCAACTAAGTTTCTTAACGAAACAAGCGATTTGGTTCCAAACTGGCTAGAAGCAAACCCTGACCCAAATGTAGCGGTAGGAAAATTTTGTGAACCATTTAAAATAGAAATGGTGATTAGAGGATACCTAGCAGGACATGCTTGGAGAGAATACAAAGCTGGAAAAAGAATGATATGTGGCGTACCCATGCCAGATGGAATGAAACAAAACGACAAATTCCCTACTCCACTAATTACTCCTGCTACCAAAGCAGAAGATGGAGATCATGACGAAGATATTTCTAGAGAAGATATTATTGCCAAAGGAATTGTAAGCAAAGAAGATTACGAGCAATTAGAGCAATACACAAGAGCTTTGTTCCAAAGAGGAACAGAGATTGCTGCTAAGCAAGAATTGATCTTGGTAGACACCAAATATGAGTTTGGAAAAAGAGACGGAGTAATTTACTTAATTGATGAAATTCACACTCCAGATTCTTCTCGTTTTTTCTATGCAGAAGGATACGAAGAAAGACAAGCCAAAGACGAACAACAGAAACAACTTTCTAAAGAATTTGTGAGAGAATGGCTGATAGAAAATGGTTTTCAAGGACTAGAAGGACAAACTATTCCTGCTATACCAGATGAATTTGTAAATACAGTAACAGAAAGGTACACGGAATTGTACGAAAAAATTACTGGAGAAACTTTTGTAAAAGCAGACAACAGTGATTTGGTAAATAGAATAGAAAAAAATGTAACTGAGTATTTGAGTTAAGTCAATACCTATATTTATAAAAATCTCCAAATTCTGATGAATTTGGAGATTTTTTTTGTCTTTAATTTAGCAAAACCACATTCGATTAACCGTAGAGTTAAACGTTTAATTCTACGGATAGCAGAAAGAAAAATAAAACCAAGAATTAAATTAGAACTAGACAAAACGTAGGTGCAACAAAACAATTAAACTCTTATTTTATTCAATATTAACGAGTTAATTGCACCAAAATGTAAATTAAATTTTTATATTTGATACCGACAAACAAAAGATATAGTGGATATATAGTTAACTGTTAACTATATTCCATTGTTAGCAAACATAAAACAGAATGAGTATAATTCGACCAAGGCTAAATGATTTTTACAACGTTCCTATAACTCAAGAGGAGGTTGATTTT
>CAXIAX010000085.1:0-11379 GCA_964021785.1 uncultured Flavobacteriales bacterium | reverse complement strand
TGTGAGCGCGAAAGGATTCGAACCTTTGACCGCCTCCTTAGAAGGGAGGTGCTCTATCCAGCTGAGCTACGCGCCCGATATATTTTGTTTAGCAAAGCTAAATAATTATCAGGATATTTCAATGTCAATTGCTCATTTTATTTGAGCTTTTTTCTTTACTTAAACAACAATTGTTTGTTTGAGTGGTGCAAAGATAGAAGTTGAAATTTAATTACCAAAGATTATTGGATACTTTTTGAAAAATAATTCAAAAAAGGAAAACATTTATCAAACTTTCCATCTAAACCAGGGGTTATGAAGATAGTTTTCATTCCTATTTTTTTTCCAAATTCCATGTCTGTGAGCGAATCTCCCACAATTATCGATTTTTTAAAGTCAATTTCTTCAAAATCTGCTTTTGCTTTATGAGCCATTCCAGTATTTGGCTTTCTCATTTCACTATTTTCTGCTGCTAATTGTGGAGCAAAGTATACTTTGTCAATTTTTCCTCCAGCTTTTGTTATTTCAGAAAGCATGTAAGAGTGAATTTCGTTTAATTGATCTTCACTTATTATTCCTTTTCCAATACATTGCTGGTTGGTGACTACTACTATTCGTCCAAATATTTTATTGAGTTCAGTGATTGATTCTAATGCCCCTTCAATGAATTCAAATTCATTAACGGAGGTAACATATCCATTTTTGATGTGAGTGTTTATTACGCCATCTCTATCGAGAAAAAGTGTCCAGGTGGAATCAATTTCCCAATCATCATATTGTTTAAAGTCTTGTTGTGCTTTTTCGTAATCAGAAGGAATTCCAATATCCAGAAAATAACCTTTACTAGAAAAACCATTAAAACGTAATTCTTCAAATTTGGATTCAAGAAATTCTTTTTCGAAAGAAAACTTGGAAGGAAAATTATAACTATTCAATACTGATTTATTCAAGAGGTAAACTCCTCCATTTATTATCCCTTCTTTTTGATATCTTTTCTCCTCAAATCCAGTCACTCTGTTGCTGTCATTTAATTGTACAACACCATAGCGCTCAAAATTGGTAAGCGGTTTAAGAGCCATGCTAAAATCGGCCTTAGAGCTAATGTGAGATTGGTAAAATTCATTTAGATCAACTTGGAACATGGTATCACCATTTAAAATCAGAATTTCTTCTGTTTTTGTTTGGTTTAAAGCTTGTAAAATAGCTCCTCCTGTACCAAGAGGTTCTTTTTCGTGGGTATAGTTAATTTGAATTCCTTTGTATGAATCACCAAAGTAATTGATAATTACATCTGATAAATATCCTACGGCAAGGTATACTGTTTTTATTTGAAACTGAGAAAGGTAATTGAGTTGATATTGAAGAAATGGAACTCCGTTAATTGGAGCCATAGATTTAGGTAATTCAGCTACTTTACTTCTTAGTCTAGTTCCTAGTCCTCCTGCCAATATGATTGCTTCTTCAATCATTAATTATTGTCCTTTTTCAAATAAGGTTTCTTCTACTAATTCGCAAATTATATGCCCTACAAGAATATGGCATTCTTGTATTCTTGGTGTATCTGTAGATGGAATAGGGATAAGTATATCACATACTTCTTTCATTTTTCCTCCGGTTTTTCCGGTAAAACCAATAGTAGTCATACCTTGTTTTTTGGCTTGAACTAATGCTTTTACAATATTTGTAGAATTTCCTGAAGTGGAGATTCCGACCAAAACATCTCCTTTTCTTCCTTTGGCTTTTACAATTCTGGCATATACTTCTTCAAAAGAATAGTCGTTTCCTACAGCTGTAAGGTAAGAAGTGTTTACGTGCAGAGCTTCAGAATTTAATGGTTCTCTGTCAAAATAGAATCTTCCCGAAAATTCGGCAGCTAAATGTTGTGCATCTGCGGCACTTCCTCCGTTTCCGCAAAATAATACGGTTCCATCATTTTTAAAGCATTCAACAATTTTATCTGTAACTTCTTGAATTGTATCAATGATAGTTTCATTCTCAAGCACTTGTTGTTTCACAGAAATCGAATTCTGAATAATATTCTTAATTTTCATCTTTCTATTTTTGTTGAAATGAATTATAAATTACTTTTTCAATTCTTGTTCTCACATCATTCTTTACCAATTTCCAGTTATTTGCATCTGGATAAACTCTATTAGATAAGAAGATGTAAACTAATCCGTTTTCTGGATCTGCCCAAGCTCTTGTCCCTGTGAAACCTGAATGTCCATAACTTTTAAGCGAAACGGCATCACAAGTTGGACCTCCTTTTAAATCTAAAGTTGGTTTGTCAAATCCTATTCCTCTTCGGTTATCAGTTCCTCTAAATGGGGCAGAGGTGAAGTAGTTTATTGTACTGTCGCCAATATATCTTTTTCCTCCGTACGTTCCTTCATTTAGGAATAACTGCATAAGAGTAGCTAGTTCAGTGGCATTAGAAAACAAACCTGCATGTCCTCCAATTCCTCCCATCATGGCGGCTCCTTGATCGTGTACATATCCATGAACCAATTGATTTCTAAATACAGTATCTAATTCGGTAGGAGTGATTTGTGACAAAGGAAATTTGTCAAGAGGGTTGTAAGTTGTGTATTGTAATCCCATTGGTGCATAAAAAGCACTGTCAATCACATAATCTAAGCTTCTATTGGTTTTCTTTTCTATAATCTCTTTTAAGAAGTAATAACCAATATCACTGTATTTGTAACGTTTTTTTGTCAATAAATCTGTTTCTACAATTCTTTTGATTATTGCTTTGTTGTAATTCTTAAAGATGTAAATATCCTTAGCAACTTGATCTTTGTAAAAATCTGTTTTTTTAGAAGAATAAATTCTAGGGTTCAATACTCCTTCTGTCATTGTAGAGGCATAAAAAGGAATCCAAGGTCTAAATTTGGCTTGGTGCGTCAGCATTTCTTTTAGCATCACACTTTGGTATTGGGTACCTTTTACGTATTCGGGTAAATAGTCTCCCAAAGTCTTATTCAAGTCAATTTCTTTATTGTCTACCATTTGCATAATTAGCGAAGTAGTTACAGCAATTTTAGTGATAGAAGCAAGGTCATACATTGTTTCGTCTTTTACAGCTCTCTTTTTTGCATAAGTATAGTGGCCAAAGTTTTCATTGTAAATTACTTTACCATCTTTAGCAACTAAGATTTGACAACCAGGAAAAGCTCCATCTTTTATACTTTCTCTTGCAATCCATCCAATTCCTCCAAGTTTAGAACTAGCAATTCCAACTTCTTCAGGAATTGTGTATTTTAATCTTATTGGTAATGTTTCTATTCCTGTTCCTACTTTAAAATAAGGCGAACCAGTTACGGGAAGTTTTCCTTTTGCTCCAATTCCTCCAAATATCAATTGACCAACCAAATCATTGGTGTACTTATTCTCCTCGTAAGAAACAATTATACTTTCTATGTTAATTGCACTATCAAGTTTTGCAAGTGCGTAGGCATTGGTAGGGTAGTTTAAAATTATTTGATGTTTTTTAGCAATTGCTTTTATTATGGCAATATCATTGTTGTACACTCCGTAACTTCCATTCATTTTTGTTCCATGCACACTTACTATTACTTTTTCGTAAGGTTTTAAGGATTGTAGTAATGAATTGATTTTTTCTTGAGATGATTTTTTGGAAGTAGCAAAGTGTTTCACTTTGGTATACCTACTTAATCCTTTTTGAAATTCATTGTTTAATTTGTCTCCAATTACAACTGATGCTATTTTACAAGTATCTAATCTTTTTAATGGTAAAAGATTGTTTTCATTCTTTACTAAAGTCAAGGCATTTTCAAATAATAATCTATTTGTCAAATCAGAACTAGAAGGATTCAATTCTTTTGCTAAGTTTTTTGTGTCAATTTTTTCTTGACTTATCTTCATCCATTCTTTAGCATAAAGAATTTTCTTTACTCTTTTGTATACTTCTTCCTTTGTGATTTCTCCTGCTTTTATTGCTTTTTTAATTTCGGCAATTGCCGTAGGTACATCTTCAGAAAATAAAAGAACATCATTTCCTGCAATCAATGCTTTCACATCTACTACTCCAGGTTTGTAGAAAGAGCTAACACCTTTCATGTTTAAGGCATCTGTAAAAATTAGTCCTTCAAATCCCATTTGTTTTTGAAGTAAATCTGTAACCACATATTTGGATAGAGTAGTAGCTCTGTTTGGCGTACTATCCAAGGCAGGAATAAATAGGTGGGCAACCATCATACTTCCAATTCCTTCTTTTATCAATTGTTTGAAAGGGTAAAATTCTACTGAATCTAATCTTTCTATTCCGTGATTTATAACAGGTAATGCTTTGTGAGAATCTTTGTCTGTATCTCCATGTCCAGGAAAATGCTTGGCACATGCTAATACTCCATTGTCTTGCATTCCTTTCATGTATGCAATTCCTTTTCGAGTTACGTTTTCTCTTTGTTCACCAAAAGAACGGTAGTTTATTACAGGGTTTTTTCGGTTGTTGTTTACATCAATTACTGGAGCAAAATTCACATGAATTCCCATTCTCTTGCAATGAAGCGCCATTTCTTTTCCCATGTCGTAAATCAATGAATCGTGCTGAATTGCACCCAGTGTCATTTGTTTAGGAAATTTAAAAGTGTTTTTCAATCTCATTGGTAATCCCCATTCTCCATCTATGGCAATCATTAGAGGAGTTTTTGCTTTGGCTTGATATCTATTGGTAAGCTCAATTTCTTTTTCGGGGGTTCCTTGCATAAAGATTAATCCTCCCAAATTATGGGTTTTGATAAGATTATCAATGTATGCTTCATGGGTAGCTCCTTTGTTGGAATAGGCTGCTACCATAAAAAGTTGAGCAATTCTTTGGTCCTCACTTAAAGTGTCGAATACAGAGTCTGCCCAAGTATGTTCTTGAGTTAAAAATTCAGGAGTTGTAGCTTCTGCCACAATTCTCTCGTTAGTAGTTGTTTCGGTATCGGGTGTAGACCCAATTAAAAAGCTAGAAATAGCTGCAACCGATATGTAAAATAATGATTTCATAATATATTCTTCAAAAATAGAATAGCTTGAAAGAATATACACACTTTCAATACTTTTTTATCCCCATTTTAATTAACAAATAAAGAGGTAACAAAATTGTGCCAACTTTAATGTTTTGCTTTTTTTAAATTTTTATCTAAAGATTTCTAGTCTATCCGAGTCTACTTTTAATAATAAAAATATCATTATACTAAAAGTAAGTAGAGAAGATCCTCCGTAGCTAAAAAAGGGTAAGGGTATTCCAATAATAGGGGCCAAACCAAGTACCATTCCTATGTTAATTGTGAAATGAATAAAAAAGATACTAGCTACCGAATAGGCAAAAATCCGACCAAAATCTGATCTTTGGCGCTCTGCAATGGCAATAATTTTCACAATCAATATCATATAAAGAGTAAACAAAACTAAACTTCCTAAGAATCCCCATTCTTCTGCTACGGTACAGAAAATGAAATCGGTACTTTGCTCAGGTACCTGGCTGTATGTATCATTAGCTAAAGTTGCGTTTTTATATCCTTTACCCAAAAATTGCCCAGATCCAATTGCCGAAAGAGCTTGATGAGAATTGTAACCAACTCCTCTTGGGTCTTTCTTCAATCCCAAAATAATTTCTACTCTCACTCTTTGGTAATGATTTTCTGGAATTTTTTCAAGTCCATATTTCATTAATGGAACGATAAGAATTGCAATTGCTGTTACTGCAATTATTCTTAAATGTTTTATCCTTCGGTATCGCTTGTAAGTTGTAATATTAACCCCTAATGCAATAATAATCGCAATGATTATTAAGGCTCCAATTAGCATGTAATGAGAGTGAAAGGTAAAGTTGAATAGGGTATTGGTTGTATCTTTCAAAATTAATGACACCACACTAACTGCGGCCACCATTAGACCGTAAAGCATTATGTTACCAATAATTCCCTCACGGTAAAGAACTAGGATAAATCCAAGAAATACAAGTACTGTTCCTAAATCGGGTTGTTTTAAGATAAGTATGATTGGAATTAATAGAATTAACGACACTCCAATTTTGGACTGCATTTTGTAGATGGAAGTATTCACAGAAGAGAGGTATTTAGCAATAAATAAACTAGCAGAAATCTTAGCAAACTCTGCAGGTTGTATTCCAAAACTACCTACGCCAAACCATGCCTTAGCTCCATTTCTTTCGGTACCAAATAGCAGTACCAAAATTAAAAGTAAGGTTGTTATTCCGTAAAATACTTCTATGTATTTTCTAATAAAATCAATTTCGAGTAGCAGAATTATAATCCCAATACAAAGACTTATTCCAAACCACATTATTTGCTTTCCGTAAGATTTATTTAAAGAAAATATAGAAGAATAGTTTTCATCATAAGTAGTAGAATAGATACTCGCTATTCCCAATATTACCAACACAAAATAAATGAGTAGTAGTTGTAAATCGATATTTTTAAGCCAATTATTTAGCATTTTTTTGAATTAGATTGGCGTTTAGTATTCTCTGCTCTTTGGATTTGTTTGAGATGCTATCTGTTAAATATTTTTCTGTCATCAAACTTGCAATTGGAGCAGCCCAAGTTCCTCCATATCCTCCATTTTCAATGTATACAACTAAGGCTATTTTTGGATTGTGTTTAGGAGCAAATGCAATAAAAACAGAGTGATCTTTCCCTCTAGAGTTTTCTACAGTCCCTGTTTTTCCACAAATTTCTATTCCTTCTATTCTCGCTCTACTTGCAGTTCCTCCAGCTCCTTCAATTACTTGTTGCATGGCATCTACTACTGGTTCAAATTTTTCTTTACTAATTTTGGTGTATTGCCTTTGTTTATATTTAGGGTCAATGGTGTTATTTTCTATTTCCTTTACAAAATGAGGATAATAGTAATAACCTCTATTGGCCATAACACAAGCCAAATTTGCCATTTGGTAAGAAGTAATTATCATTTCTCCTTGTCCAATTGCTAGTGAGTTGCAAGTTCTGTAACTCCATCTGCCATTATAAATTTTATCATATAGTTTTGGCAAAGGAATATTTCCAGTAGAGTATCCTGGATAATCCAATTGTAAATCTTGACCTAAACCAAAAGAAGAAACATATTCGTTCCAAGTTTGTAGTCCATTTTTAGATTTTTCAAAAATATCTTTCCCTTCACTTGATGTTGTTATTCTTTTGAAGGTTTCATAAAAATAAGGATTACAAGAATATTTAATTGCATCTGCAAGGCCTTGAACTTGGCTGTGATTGTGACAACCCACAATACCTTTGTCGCAATATATTTTTGTATCTAAATCTATTACGCCTAATTCCCAAGCTGATAAACCTTGTATCATTTTAAAAATAGAACCAGGTGAGTTTCTAGATTTTAAAGCTCTATTAAATAATGGTTTTAAAGAATCATTATTTCTTAATCTTCTCCAGCTTCTGCTCATTGTATCACCTGTAAGAAGATTTGGGTCAAAAGTTGGAGATGAGATTACAGCTAATATTTCACCTGAAGAAGGATCAATTGCAACTACACTTCCTATTTTGTTAGCCATTAATCTTTCTCCGTACTGTTGTAAATCTAAATCAATAGAACTAGTAAGATTATTTCCAGATTTTGCTGTATCGGAATAGGTCAATTCTTTTAGATTTCCATAGGCATCTCTCAAGAACTGGTCATTACCTCGACTTCCTCTTAGTTCATCTTCGTAATATTTTTCTAATCCAGAGATTCCAATTCTGTCTCCTCCTCGGTAATAGGGTTTCTTTTTAATAATATCTCCATCTACCTCTCTTACATAGCCAAGAAGATGAGCTGCACTATTGGCAGGATATACTCTCAAAGATTTTTCGGCCAATTCAAATCCTTTGTATTTATACATCAAAGAGGTAAGCTTGGCAAGATTATCGGCAGGAACTGTTTTTACAAAAACTTGCTTGGACCTCCAATATCTCTTTAGTTTATTTATTCTAGGTTTTATTGAGTCGTAAGGGATATTTAGTAGCTGGCTTAATTGTGCCGTGTCAAAATATTTCACTTTGTTTGGTGTAAGCCTCAACTCAAAGTTTGTTTGATTTACAGCCATTATTTTTCCGTTTCGGTCAAAAATAATTCCTCTGTCGGGTTCAATTATTTTTTTTGTTTCAGAAATTTTTATTGATTCACTGTTCCATTTATCATCAATTACTTGAATGAATAATAGCCGAATGGCAAAAATAAATCCCATAGAAAGCACAATTACAAGAAGTACGTTTCTTCTGCTTTCAAATGATTTGTTACTCATGTTTTATATAGAATTTATTGGGTTTTATTACAGATACCAAATATACATTGATTTTAGTTTTTTTGCTTTACTATTAACATATTTTAATTTTGTTTTGAAAAAAAGGTAACTTTGTACATACTTTTGTATTTAACCTATAATTTTTAAATGAAAATAATCATCACGGGTGCTGGAGATGTAGGATATCACCTTGCAAAAATGCTTTCAAGTGAATTGCAAGATATTTATCTAATTGATGAAGATGAATCGAGATTAAACTATGTTCAATCTCATATAGATATATTTCCCATACTGGGAGATGCAAAATCTTTTGATGTATTGGCAGAGGCGAAGGTCGAGAATTGTGATTTACTAATTGCAGTAACATCTTCCGAAGAAACTAATTTATTAGTTTCTATTATGGCTAAGAAATATGGGGCTAAAAAAACCATAGCAAGAGTAAGTAACCTAGAAAATTTATCTCCAGAGAGGCAGAAAATGTTTGAGGATTTGGGAGTTGATACCATCATTTCTCCCGATATTTTAGCTGCAGAAGAGATAGAAAGATTAGTTAAAAAATCTGCTTTTACCGATAATATCGAGTTTGAAGGAGGGAAATTAACTGTATTTGGAATTGCGATAGGTGAGAGGTCTGTATTGAAAGATAAGACCGTAGGAGAGAGTTCGTATTTGAACTCAAACTTATCATTTAAACCAATTGCAATACACAGAAAAGAAGGTACAATAATCGTAAATAAACATACAAGAATACTACGAAACGATATTGTTTACTTTATATCCACACCAGAATCCATTGATAAGATAACGGCTTTTTGTGATCAGCAATGTTTTGAAATAAAGAACATAATGATTTTGGGAGGAAACAGAGTAGGAGAGATTACAGCTCGTTTGTTCCAAGATAATTATAAAGTTGTATTGGTAGATGGAGATAAAAGAAAGTGTGAGAGATTAGCCAGTAATTTATCCAATACCATGGTATTAAATATTGATGGGCGTGATGTAGAATCTATGAAAGTAGAAGGGTTGGGAGATATGGATGCATTAATTTCTGTAACACAAAACTCTGAAACGAATATCATTTCTTCTTTGGTAGCAAAAAACCATGGAGTAAGAAAAACGATAGCTAGAGTAGAGAATATTGATTATATACGATTATCGCAAAATATTGGGGTAGATACTTTGATAAATAAAAAAATTATTGCGGCAAGTAATATATTTAAACACGTAAGAAAAGGGCATGTAGATGCTATTGCAAATCTACACGGAGTAGATGCTGAAATCATTGAGTTTACGGTAAAACCGAATTCTAAAGTGACTAGAAAAAGGATAAAAGATCTTAAATTTCCTAAAACAGCAAATATTTCTGGAGTGATAAGAGGAGAAGAAAGTTTAATCCCGTTTGGAGATTTTCAGTTAGAAGAAAATGACAAAGCAGTGGTATTTAGTTTAACAGAATCTATTCACCAGATAGAACGATATTTCCAATAATTTTGAGTAATAAAAAATTAATAAACTACGGAGTAATAGGCTATGTAATAGGTTCATTACTACTTATAAATGGAATTCTTATGGCATTGCCATTGGGGTTTTCAATTTACCACAATGATGGAATGTTCAATGCATTTTTCATTTCAAGTGGATTTACCTTATTTGTAGGATTTTGTTTGAGGTATTTTTTAAGAAAATGCAAAGAAGCTGAGATTAAACGAAGAGAAGGTTTTTTGATTGTTACCATCAGTTGGGTTTCTATGACTTTGTTTGGAACTTTACCTTATGTAATTTCCGAATCCATACCCAATTTTTCAAATGCATTTTTCGAAACCATGTCGGGGTTTTCCACTACGGGAGCTTCCATACTGAACAATATTGAAGAAATGCCTCACAGTATTTTGTTTTGGCGAAGTATGACGCAATGGATTGGAGGAATGGGAATTATAGTTCTTACAATAGCCATATTACCCCTGTTAGGAATTGGGGGAATGGAGCTTTTTGTAAATGAAGCACCTGGGCCTACCAAAGATAAAATTCATCCAAGAATAAAAGAAACTGCCAAGCGATTGTGGTTTATTTATTTGTTTCTTACGCTAGCAGAAACCATTGTTTTGTTGTTCTGTGGTATGAGCTTTTTTGATGCAATTAATCACTCATTAACCACAACTTCTACTGGAGGTTTCTCTACAAAACAAGACAGTATTGCTTATTTCAACTCTCCATTAATAGAGACAGTAATTGTAATATTTATGTTCATTGCAGGGACAAATTTCACTTTAATATATTTTGGTTTCAAAGGAAAGATTGGAAAATTATGGAAGAATGATGAGTTCAAGTGGTACCTTTTTGCAGTCTTAAGTTTCATCCTATTATTAACTCCAGCAGTGTATTTTGATGAACCCAATGCAGTCAATGGATTTACCTTGATGGAATCATTTAGGTATGTTTCGTTTCAGGTGGTGAGTATTGTTACCACTACAGGATTTGCAAGTGGAATCTTTACCGACTGGGGAGTATTTGCCACATTTATGTTCTTTTTATTGCTATTTACTGGGGCATCTGCAGGGAGTACAAGTGGAGGAATGAAGATTGTAAGAATTGTTATTTTGATCAAAAATGGTTTCTTAGAATTTAAAAGAAGAATTCATCCTAACGCTATTGTTCCTGTACATTTGAATGGGAAAGCAATTGGTAACAAAGTAATTTATAACCTACTGGCATTTGTATTTTTATACTTGCTTATGTTTGTAGTAGGTAGTATAATTATGGCAGCTTTACCAGGTGTAGATTTATTGACAGCAATAAGTTCGGTGGCTACTTCTTTAGGGAATGTAGGGCCAGGAATTAGTACCGTAAATCCTTCGCAAAGTTTTGCTCACTTGCCCGATTTTGGTAAATGGGTTCTTTCTTTCTTAATGCTATTTGGAAGGCTAGAATTGTTTACTGTAGCTGTTCTGTTTTCTCCTTATTTCTGGAGGGTGAATTGATTTCAGTCGATAGTAAGCAGTATTAAGTCGTTAGTTTTGTGAATTAAAATATAGGTGAACTTGTCACTTCGAGTAATTTTATGAAGTGATAACGGAATAAAATTGCACTTCGATAAACTCAGTAGAACTATCGAGAACAAATAGTAAAACTTAATT
>CAXIAX010000084.1:0-11870 GCA_964021785.1 uncultured Flavobacteriales bacterium | reverse complement strand
CCAGAGGCCTCTGTTTCGTATTTTCCATTTATCATTGCCACTGCTTTTCTTATGTCTTCGTAGCTAAAGTTATCCAACATTATTCTATCCACGTTTCCAATAGAAAGAACTTCTCTTACTTCCTCCAGATTTCTTGTTTCTATTTCTATTTTCAAAGACTTGTTGTTGTCTTTCAAATATTGATTGGTCTTAGTAATGGCTTTTTCTATTCCTCCTGCATAATCTATGTGATTATCTTTTAACATAATCATGTCATACAATCCAAATCTGTGGTTCACTCCTCCCCCAATTCTCACTGCCCATTTCTCAAGAAAACGCAACAAAGGAGTTGTTTTTCTAGTGTCCAATACTTTCGTTTTTAAATCTGCAATTTTAGATGCTACTTGGTTTGTTCTAGTTGCAACTGCACTCATTCTTTGCATGCAATTAAGCACCAATCTTTCTGCTTTAAGAATTGCGTGAGTATTTCCACTTACGTAAAATGCAATATCTCCATATTTCATTACATCTCCATCTTTCATCAAAATCTCTAAAGAAGATGTAGGATCAAAATAATTAAATATTTTTTCTGCTAATTCAACCCCAGCCAAAATCCCTTCTTGTTTTACTAATAACTTAGCTTTTCCTGTTTCTGTTGCAGGAATACATGCCAAAGATGAGTGATCTCCATCTTTTATATCTTCTTCGATAGCTAATTTTATAAAGTCTTGAATTTCTTGGTCAGTAACAATCATAATATTTATTTTTTTCAAATATAGATATTTTGTCTCTAGATTATTTCATCCCCTCGATAAAAAATTTTATCTTTGTTTCCCAGTTACCCAATCCATTCAAAACACTAAATGAACACAACAAAGTACATTTTCGTAACTGGCGGAGTCACCTCTTCTCTAGGTAAAGGAATAATTTCAGCATCTTTAGCAAAACTATTGCAGGCTAGAGACTTAAAAGTTACAATCCAAAAATTAGATCCATACATCAATATCGATCCAGGAACATTAAACCCTTACGAACACGGAGAGTGTTTTGTAACTAATGATGGTGCCGAAACTGATTTGGACTTAGGTCATTACGAACGATTTTTAGATATTTCAACTTCTCAAGCCAACAATATTACTACAGGTAGAATTTATCAATCTGTAATTAATAAAGAACGTCAAGGAGTGTATTTAGGAAAAACAGTTCAAGTAATTCCTCATATCACAAATGAAATTATTGATAGTGTAAAGCTATTGGGTGAAAATGGTGACTATGATGTTGTTATTACAGAAATTGGAGGAACGATTGGTGATATTGAGTCACTTCCGTTTGCCGAAGCAGTAAGACAAATGAAATGGGAAAACCCAAAAGATTGCCTTACTATTCACTTAACTTTAGTTCCTTTCTTAGCAGCTGCAGGAGAATTGAAAACAAAACCAACTCAACATTCTGTAAAGAAATTACAAGAATTAGGAATACAACCAGATATCTTGGTGTGCAGAACTGAGCATGAATTAGATCAAGATATTAGATCAAAAATCGCAAGATTTTGTAACGTTTCTAATGGTTCTGTAATTCAATCTATAGATGCAAAAAGCATTTACCAAGTTCCTTTATTAATGCAAGAAGAAGGTCTTGATAAAGTTGTGATTGAGAAACTAAATATAGAAACAAAAGAATTTCCAAACTTAACTAAGTGGAACAAATTCTTAGAAAACGAAGCTAATCCTACTAGTAACATAGAAATTGGCTTGATTGGTAAATATGTAGAATTACAAGATTCTTACAAATCTATAATTGAATCTTTGAACATTGCAGGAGTTTCTAACTCATGTAAAGTAAAATTAAAATGGATTCACTCAGAAAAAGTAACTGCTAAGAATGTAGAAAAGAAACTTTCTGGATTGGATGGAATTCTTGTAGCTCCTGGATTTGGAGAAAGAGGAATTGAGGGAAAAATAGAAGCTATTCGATATGCAAGAGAAAACAACCTTCCTTTCTTAGGAATTTGTTTAGGAATGCAATGTGCTGTAATAGAATACGCAAGAAACGTACTAAACCTTAAACATGCACATACTGTAGAAATAGACGAAGAAACGCCTAACCCGGTTATTGATATAATGGAAGAGCAAAAGAACATTAGCAATATGGGAGGTACAATGAGACTTGGAGAATACGATTGTAACATAATGGAAGGTTCTAATGCTTACAACTGTTACGGTAGTACCACAATAAAAGAAAGACATAGACATAGGTATGAGTTTAACAACAAATATTTAGAAGATTTTGAGAAAAGTGGAATGAAAGCTACAGGAAAAAACCCTGTATCTGATCTAGTAGAAATTGTTGAGATACCAACTCACAAATGGTTTACTGGTGTACAGTTTCACCCAGAATACAAATCATCTGTAGAAACACCTCACCCACTTTTTGTTGGGTTTGTGAATGCTTGTATGGATTAATTCAAAAATATATTTCAAAAAAAAGAGTCTCATAATAGTATGAGACTCTTTTTTTTTGTCTAATTTTTCTTAGCTCTTTCTCGCTTTCGCTTCAAGTAATCTTCCAATTCTTTCCCTTCTATCTTGTGGCCCTTTCTATAGTATTGTTTAGAAGTTTCTTGGCCATTGCCATCATAATTAATAGAATACCCGTTTTTTATTCCATGTTTATAGTAAGTTTCATTCTTCTTGTTTCCTGTAGGATAATAAGTAGTTACCTTACCTTCAAATAAACCTAAAGAATAAGTTCCTTCTGTCAATAATTTTCCATTTCTAAAAAACTTTTGATACTCTCCATCTCTATCTCCATTAACATAAATAGCAGTTTCTAGAATATTAGGTCTTCCTTCGTCTATCTTAGGATTAAACGGATAAAACACGATACATCTACCATGTTTTTTCCCATTTTGGTAAGTGTCTTTAGAAATATAATTACCGTATTGATCTAAATAAACCCAAGTACTATCTTTCTTTTGATTAACATATTTTCCTGTGCTCATCAATTTACCATTCTCATGATAAGTACTCGCATAAGAATTATACCCATCATTAAAATAAGTGTTCTTTGCTTTTACCTTTCCATTTTCATAATAAAATACGAACAAACCAACTGGCCTGTCATCTTTAAAACTTCCTTTGTATAAAATATCTTTTTTCCCTTCGTAGGTTTTTATCCATTTTCCTTGTTTCCTTCCTTCAGAGTCTGTTTTATTATATTCCTGAGCTAAGGAAGGCAATGAAATAAATCCAAAAAATAGTACCAATAAAAGTGTAAGCTTAGTTTTCAATTTTATATTTTTTTTTAATGTTTGTTAATGTAATAACTAAAAGTATGCCAAAAAGTTACGTTTTAATTCCTTTTTCTTTAAAATAACGATTTAATAATTCTCAATTTATGGGTATACTTACTCACATCTGCACGATAAATACCTTGGTGATCAATAGAATCTATTCTTACATGACCAGATGCATGAAGAAATTTATTATCTGGCAAGAGAATACCTACATGCATAATTACGCCTTCAGAATTATCAAAATACACCAAATCTCCTGGTTCTGCTTCTTCTAAAAAACTAATTGTTTCTCCCACTGAAGCTTGATCACATGCATCTCTAGGAATCTGAATCCCATGCAGCAAATAAGTCATTTGTGTTAAACCCGAACAATCTATTCCATAAGGTGAATTCCCTCCCCACAAATAAGGACTGTTCAAATATTCCAAAGCAGTGGTAACTATATCCTCTTTTTTAGTTTCAAAACTATGGTTTGTATTCCCTAAAAATCTAAACTTATGAGCCCCAAAAGAAATCTTACCACTATCATAGTTAGGCAATAGACAACCTTTTACCAAATGAGTCATTTCATTATTCTCGATATTTACAAGAGAAGAAGTAATATCCTTAACTCTAATCTCTTTTTGAGAATAAATAGAATTAAACTCTTCTTCCTCCAAAATACAAATGTGTTTGGTATCTACCCAGCAGGTATAATCATACTTTGCCATTTTTAATTGAGTCCAATTGTTTCTTACCTCCACAACATAAACAAGGTCTCCAAAAACCAATTGCATTTTTATTTCTGCTTGATCTGCTGGTTCAGCTCTTCCTGGAGATATTACTACTTGACAAATTCCGTATTTCATACTTTAATTTTACCTTTGATTTCTTATACACAATAATACTAAAAATAAACCAAAATGATAGAAGCCATTATTTTTGATATGGATGGAGTAATAATAGATTCTGAACCGTTATGGAAAAAAGCAATCATTAATGTAATGAAACGCGAAGGTTTTGATTTCACTATAGATATGTGCAACAGAACCAAAGGTATGAGAGTTGATGAAGTAATCAGGTTTTGGAAAGTTGAGTTAAATGCTGATTTTGATAGCAACAAACTATCAAAGGAAATTGTAGAAGAAGTTATATTTCTAATTAAACAAGAAGGAGAATCAATGGAAGGACTTGAGGAACTTCTAGTAAAAGCAAAAAATAAAAACTTAAAAATTGCTTTGGCCAGCTCATCCCCTTCTATTATTATTAATGTCGTATTAACAAAACTGAACATATTAACTTATTTTGACGTAGTTCAATCTGCTGAATATGAAGAGTATGGTAAGCCACACCCTGGTGTTTTTATTACTGCAGCAAACAAAATGCAAGTAGATCCTGCTAACTGTTTAGTGGTAGAAGATTCATTGCACGGAGTAATTGCAGCAAAAGCAGCAAAAATGAAAGTTGCCGCTTTACCTGAAAAAGAGGAAAAGCAATTACACAAATTTACCATTGCAGATTCAATAGTTAATAAACTTAACGAGATAAGATTTTGATAAACCTATATATATTGTAATTTTGAAATAAAAGAAATAAAAAATGATTGTACTAGCAAATGACGGAATCTCCCCTTCTGGAGAAATGAAATTAAAAGAATACGGATATGAAGTAATAACTGAAACCGTTCCTCAAGAAAATTTAATTCAATACATTAATGACAATAAAGTAGCTGCAATTCTTGTAAGAAGCGCGACTACAGTTAGAAAAGACATTATTGACTCTTGTCCTTCTCTTAAATTTATTGGAAGAGGTGGTGTAGGTATGGATAACATTGATGTAGAATATGCTAGAAGTAAAGGATTAACAGTAAATAATACTCCTGCAGCATCTTCTCAATCTGTAGCAGAGTTAGTTCTAGCACAAATGCTTAGTATATCAAGATTTACTCACTTAGCAAGTAAAGAAATGCCAGAAAATGGTGATTCTGAATTCAAATCATTGAAAAAGAAATATGCTAAAGGAGTAGAATTAAGAGGGAAGACTTTAGGAATTATTGGGTTTGGTAGAATTGGTCAGAGTTTAGCTAAATACGCTTTGGGGATAGGAATGAAAGTAATAGCTGTAGATAGAAAGCCTGTTCCTGCTTCAATCCAATTAGATTTTCATACCGGACAAACATTTGATGTTGCGATTGAAGGGGTTACAATTGATGAATTATATGAGCAAAGTGATTACATCTCCTTACACATTCCAAAACAAGAAAATGGATCTGCTGTAATAGGAAAAGATGAAATTGCTAAAATGAAAGATGGAGTAAGAATTATTAATGCAGCAAGAGGAGGTGTTATTGATGAAGACGCAATTATTGCAGCTGTAAACTCAGAAAAAATCTCATTTTGCGCCTTAGATGTGTTCGAAAATGAACCTAATCCGAGACGTGATTTACTCGTTAACACAAAAATAACAACAACCCCTCACATAGGTGCGGCTACCCTTGAAGCCCAAGAAAGAATAGGGATTGAACTTGCGGATAAAGTTTTTTTATGCTTATCTAAGTAAAAAAAAGTCCAAATCAAAACCTGACTTTTGTTACCTAAGCTTTTATGGTTACATTTGTACTCAATAAAAACTGAAAAAAAACAATTATTATGAAAAAAACACTATTAACTTTATTAGCTGTTGCCTCTTTTGGGTTCTCTATGGCTCAAGGTGACCAATTGCCTCCAAATGGAGAAGCTGGAAAATGTTACGTTAAATGTATCACTCCAGATGTATGGTCTAACCAAACTGTACAAGTATTAAAAACTCCAGCTTACACAAAATTAACTGTTGTCCCTGCAGTTTACGAAACTGTAACTGAAACTTACGTAGAAACTCCAGCATACACAAAGTATACTGTAATTCCTGCAAAATTTACTTACGAAACTGTTTCATTTCTTTCTAAAGAAGCTAGAACAGATATTAAAGTAATTCCAGCTAAGTTTTCTAGTTCATCAGAAACTGTTGAAACTAAACCAGCTTACGCTAACTGGGAGTATTCAACTTACCCAAACTGTAAATCTAACGATCCAGGAGATTGTAGATATGTATGTTGGAAAGAATATCCTGCACAATCTAAAACAGTTGCTACTAAAACTGTAACTGATGCAACTACTACAAGTGTAGCAGTTAACTCTCAAAACAGTACTTACAAGAAAAGAATCTTAACTCCTTCTAGAGTTGAAGAAACTGTAATTCCTGCAAAAACTAAAACTTACACTTGGAGAAAATTAGTATCTCCTGCTAGTACTCAATCTGTTACTGTTCCTGCTGTTTACACTACTGTAAATACTCAAACATTAACTAAGAAAGGTGGTGTTACTGTATGGGAAGAAGTTGAATGTGGAAAAATTTCTGGAGAAATCTTACCTATCTATTACAACTTAGGATCTGCAGCACTTACTTCTTCTTCTAAAAGAGTAATTGATACTAAATTATTAGCTTACATGAAAGCTAATCCTAACCAAACTGTAGAGATTGCATCTCACACAGATTCAAGAGGAGATGACGCTTCTAACTTAGATTTATCTCAAAGAAGAGCTCAATCAGTTGTTGATTATTTAATTGCTAAAGGAATTAACGAATCAAGATTAATCTCTAAAGGATATGGTGAAACTTCATTAACTAACAACTGTTCTAACGGACAAACTTGTACTGAAGCTCAACACAGAAAAAACAGAAGAACTGAATTTAGAGTTGTTGGAAAATAATTCTAACCTCAAATAAAAGTTTAAAAAACATCCTGAATATTATTCAGGATGTTTTTTTTTGGTAAATTTAAAAGCGATATCTATGATGTCGCTTTTTTTATTAAAACTATGATTACAATTAAACCATTTAAGGCTTACTTACCGAAGAAAGATTCGGCACAAAAAGTGAGTACAAGACAAATTAACTCCTACTCTGATGAAATGATTCATCAAATTATGGAAACCAATCAAGAGTCGTTTCTTAATATTATTCTTCCTGATTTTAAACAAGAAATTAGTACAAAAGAAAGATTTGAAAAAATAAACATCCTATTTAACCAAGCTATAGAAAAAGGACTTTTTATCCCTAGCAACAAAGAGTGTTTTTATATTTACAGACAAACAAACCCGCATAATTCTTACACAGGATTAATTGCCGGAGCTTCTACTTTAGATTACCGTGAAGACAGAATTAAAAAGCACGAGCATACCTTAGAAAAAAGAGAGAAACTATTTACAAAATACTTAAGGTTAACTGGATTTAATGCAGAACCTATTCTTTTGATTCATGAGAAATCTCAACCTACCGAAGATATAATAAACAAGGTTGTAGGCACTACCCCACTTCACAGATTCACTTCTTCCTCGGGAAATACACACGAATTATGGGAAATAAATATCGATACAGATATTAGCACTATTCAAGGTTGCTTTGCAAAAATGAACAATGTATATATTGCTGATGGACATCACAGATCTGCTTCGTCTAATTTATTATCATTAGAAGATGACAAACTTGAATCGACCAATAGTGTAATGGCGCTTTTTATGAGCGAAGAAAATATTGTGATACATGATTTTAATAGAGTAATAAAAAACTCTGATAACAAATCGGAAGAAGATATCATAAACGAATTGAAAGTAAACTTTACTGTATTGGAAAAAAGTAAAGAAATACTTTCGCCAAGCACCAAACATGAATTTACTATTTATATAAATTCCAATTGGTATAGATTAAAATTAACCCAAGAATTTGATTCGAAAAGCTCGACAGTGAGTCAATTAGATTCTCAAATAATTACCGATTTTATTCTTTCCCCAATTTTTGATATCAAAGATTTAAAAAACGATACTCGAATAGATTTTATACCAGGAAACAAAGGGCTAGACTCTTTAAAAGAAAATGTAGATTGTGGTAAATTTGACATTGCCATAGCTATGTATCCTGTAGGTGTAGATGAAATGAAGAAAATTGCGGATGAAGGATTAGTAATGCCTCCAAAATCAACTTTTATTGAGCCAAAATTAAGAAGTGGACTTACCGTTTATAAATTTTAATAATGACGCATTTAATTCCATTTACCAAGGCAGATTTGGCTAAGTATGTTTCTCCAAGACCGGGAGAAAAAAAAATAGGAGAAGCTATTAATCTGATTCAGGATAGCATTGCCAATACACAAGGTAAATTTGTGATAATTGGAATACCCGAAGACATTGGAGCAAGAGCCAACTACGGAAATCCTGGGGCTCAAAATACTTGGAAAGCATTTTTGGGTAAATTTTTAACCATGCAAGCCAATGGTTTTATTAATACCAATGAAGTGATTCTAGGTGGTGAAATAGCTCTCAAAGATATTGATTCTAGTTCGGCATCCGTAGAAGAACTAAGACTACTAGTAGAAGAAATAGACAAAAGAGTACAACCTGTAATAGAAGAAATAATTGCTGCAGGCAAAACACCTATAGTAATCGGTGGAGGTCACAACAACTGCTTCCCTATTATAAATGCATTCCCCTCTCCTATTCAGGTAGTAAATATTGATCCACATGCCGACATAAGAAAACAAGAAGGAAGACACAGTGGAAATGGATTTTCATATGCTTTGGAAGCTGGAAAATTAGAGCGATATTTTACCCTTGGTTTACACGAAGAGTATAACTCTAACTTCATTCTAGAACAATTTAATTACAATGAATTCATAGGGTATTATACTTTCAATGATTTTTTGAAATATGAACTAACAATACAAGAATTGGTTAATTCCGTTAAGTCTCATTTAGATTCTAGTTCAATTGGATTAGAAATTGATTTGGACTCCATAAAAAACATGCCAGTAAGTGCAAGAACTCCAATAGGATTTTCTGAAGAAGAAATAAGAAAAATTGGTTTTCAGCTTTCTATGAACTATGATTTTCACTATATTCATATCTGCGAAGGCGCACCAAAAAATTCGAAAGAAGAAATTGTGGTTGGTAAAACAATTGCTTACTTGGTAAGTGATTTTATTAAGTTTAATTTATAGAAAACTGATGGAAGAAGAAAACAATAAATCGGAAAAGGAACCGACAAAGCCAAAGGATGATTTTGCTCAAAAAAAGGAAGTAAAAGAAGAAATGAAGAAACTTCCCAATACAATTTGGAAGTTTATCCTATCAATATTTAGTTTTAGCAATGACAAGGATGTAAATCCTATTGCCGTGATGGAAGACATCAAAAAAGGAATTGAATTTAGAGGATATAATGTATGGATTCTTATTTGTTCTATTTTTATTTGTTCCATTGGTCTAAATGTAAACTCTGTAGCTGTAGTTATTGGAGCCATGCTTATTTCCCCATTAATGGGTCCAATTAGAGGAATCGGATTAAGTGTAGGTACCAACAATTTTAAACTACTTATCTATTCTCTTGTCAATTTTGGAATTGCAACTGTAGTCAGTATTTTAGCTTCGTTTTTGTATTTTAAGTTAATGCCTTTTAAAGATGAAACTTCTGAAATATTGGCAAGAACAGAACCTTTTATTCTTGATGTATTAATTGCTTTCTTTGGAGGATTGGCAGGAATTATTGCAGCTTCTAAACAAGATAATTCTACGGTAGTACCGGGTGTAGCAATTGCTACGGCACTTATGCCGCCACTTTGTGTTACAGGATACGGATTGGCTACAGGAAACTGGCCTTTTGCACTTGGTGCATTCTATTTATTTATCTTAAACTCTTTGTTTATTTGCTTGGCTACAATTGTGGTTTTAAGGTATCTTAAATTCCCGTTGGCAACATACGTTAACAAGAAAAAAGAAAGGAAATTCAAAATATACATTGCTGTTTTTCTTGCCATAATTCTTATTCCTAGTGGACTAAAATTCAAACAAATATTTGATAAATCTGTATTTAACAACCTTGCTAAAACATTTGTAAAAGAAGAAATTAGCGAAATACCTGGAGTGAAAATATTTGACGAAGATTATAATTTCGAAAACGAAACAATCACACTTTTCTTGGCTGGAAACTCACTAATAACAGAATTGAGACAAAAGGAACTTCAAGCTAAACTGACCAATGATAAATATAACATGAGGAATCCCTCTTTAGTTATTATCCAGAATGATGAGTTTCAGAACAGTTTGACTATGGATGATTTTAGAATCATGAGTAGAGACTGGGAAAACAAAATACTAGAACGAGACAAGAAAATAAAACAATTAGAAACGGCATACGAAACTAAAACCGATTTTACATTTGATTTGCAATCTGCTAATAAAAAATTGAAACTAGTAACTGAATTTAATCAACTTGAAGCTTTCTCTGCCTCTAAAGCTTATAAAGTAAATGTGGATGGACAATTGGACACTACGCTACTAATTGTGGTAGATTGGTTAGATTCTAATTTAATTCCTAACCGAACCAATAAACTAAACGAATGGATTGAGGTGAATTTTGAAACCAATAATTATCAAGTTATTGAAAAAGTAAAAAAATAATGGCAAAGAAGAAAAAAGAAAAATACGTAGTGTATTCTACCAATCCCGATTTTAATACGGAGGACGAATTTGTGGACGAAGAAACTTTATCTCCTTCGGAACAAGACTTAAGAGTATCGTTAGACACAAAACAAAGAAAAGGTAAATCCGTTACCTTAATTACTGGTTTTGTTGGTACGGATGACGACTTAAAAACACTTGGAAAGGAATTGAAAAGTAAATGTGGTGTGGGTGGTAGCTCTAAAGATGGAGACATTATTATACAGGGTGATGTGAGAGAAAAAGTACTTAAGATACTTGCTGATGGAGGTTATAAGGCTAAGAAAAGTGGAGGAAGGTAGAAAAAGAGATTTTAGATACTAGATTTAAGATGTTAGATTATGGGTAAATACAAAAAACTAAATATTAGTGAGACTATTTCGTTTTGGATAAATTACGTTTTAATAATGTTTATTCTAACTTTTATCTTTTTACCAGATTTTTCTAAAATAAAAAATTTAGAAGAAGTTCCTAATTCTTTAATAATCTATATATTAATAGCTATTATTTTTTTAATTCATAAGATAAAAGTTAGAAGATACTCTGTTGTAAATAAAACCCTCACAAACAATCAATTTAAAGCTGTTTCTGAATCTCACAATTTGATTTCAAATGAAGAAATGAAATTATCAGAACCTAATTTATATATATCAATAAATAATACTTTGTGGCAATGGGAAGGAATTCAATTCACAGTAAAAAAAGTGAACGATAAAATTTATATTAATACAATGCCAACTCCTTCTTTTCGCTCGAATCCATTTTCATATATTTTTGCTAAAAACAACAAGACTTTATATTTATCACTTATTGATGATATCCTTCAAGGCAAAGACATAGTTAAGCATGCCAATCAAAAAGTTAAAAGAGAAGAATTAAAGTTTTGGAATCAAGGGGAATGGGGTTTACTTTCTATTTTAAAAAGAATATTTATGTATTCTGTATTTATTATAAGTCTTTATTTTTCATTTTATATATTTGAAAACACAAAAGTTATTATTGTTTTAATACTATTGATTATAAGTGGTTATTTTATATTTTGGGATATTTTTATATTATTAATTAAAAGAAATTTTAAACATTAATAATAA
>CAXIAX010000083.1:0-11875 GCA_964021785.1 uncultured Flavobacteriales bacterium | reverse complement strand
ACTACAATTACTATTGCTATGTACCAAGTTGCTTTTTCTACTACATCATTTGTTTTCTTTACACTTCCCAATTGGTTAGCTGCTCCAAATGATGAATCTATTCCTCCTCCTTTTGGATTTTGGATAAGAATAACCAACATTAATAATGCTGCTGCTACGATTGATAATACTAATACTAATGTTCCCATTTCTATATATTTTTAACTTAAATTTTGTTTTATTTTCTCAATTTGTTTGGCAAAGTAACTCTTTTTTTCTGAATTTTTCAAACTTAATCGTTCATAAGTAGCTATTGCCTTGTCGTATAATCCTTGTGTAATGTAAATTTTTGCCAAAGTTTCGGTTGCAAAATCATCTTTTTCCATCAAACTATTCTTCCCAACTTCTATTGGAGAAAAGAATTTTTTAGGAGTTTCTCCCTTGGTAAGTTTAATATGATTAGACTCTGTTTTCCTTTCTTTTATAAACTTATCTACCATATCTTCTACGGTAGGTTTTTTCTCAACTTTCACCTCTTTCTTTACCTCAATCTTTTGTTTAACAGGCTCATTTGCCGAAGGCGACAACCAATCATAAAATGAATTAGACGATACAGGTGTAGCCTGCTCTTCTTCCTCTACAACCGCTTTATGAATCTCTACATCCTCTTTCTTTTCTTCTACTTCTATCTCCTCATCCAATAATGAAACCGCTCCCAAAACATTAGAAAGTATTAATTTTTCTAAATCCTGACTCTCTTTATCCTGAAACGCTTCTTTCTTCTCAGTTACAATCTTTTCTAAATTTTCTTTCTGAGATAATTTCACTTCCTCTTTTACCTCTTCAATAATTTCTTCCTCTAGAATTTCTTCTTCCTTCTCCTTTTCTATCTCTTCCTCAAACTTGGTAAAAGGCTCAGACTCCACTTCCTTAAGTATTACTTCCTCTTCTATTTTTTCTTCAATAATAGTTTCTTCTATTACATTCTCTTCTTCAACTACTGATTGTACAATTGGCTCAAGATTTATCAAGCTATACAACACTCCTCTATCCGGTATAGATATGGCCGTGTTTTTTAATTGCTGTTCAAAACTTATACTCTCTTGCGTATGATAAGTTTTAGACAACAACATAGAAATTGGCGAACAATAAGGATACTCCTCTTGTAATTCTAACAATTCCTTCACCTCTTCTTGAGTAACCAAGAAAGGGTTTTGCATGAGCGATATAAATGTTTTTTTAGTTACCAATCTCCCAAAGTTTTGTCGTATATATCTTGAGTCAACTGCTCAAAAATTTCTTCAATTAAATCATCTTGCACAGCACTAATATCAGATGTGCTGTTGTAATCTGCAAATCTAGAAAAGGTTTGTTCAAAATTATCTTTTGGTTCTATTTGATTTGTAAAAGTTACTTTTATAGATATTGTCAATCTATTTTGAGCAGCAGTTTGATCCCCTTGCAATGCAATAGGCATGATATTGAAACCAGAAATTGTTCCTTCGTAACTTAAATCACCATTAGCTTGAACTAACTCTAACTTAGTTTGAGATTGAAAAAGATCACGCAATTCCTCAGTAAATGTAAGCCCGATTGTAGAGGGACCTAGAGAAGCCTGGTTTGTAAATTGCTCTATTGAAAATGTTTTTATATTTTCATTTAAATTCCCTCCACTAGTTGTAGAGTAGTTTATCTTACAAGAGGAAACGAGAATTATAGCTACCGTTAATGTTAAAATTTTTCTTATCATAGTTGAGTTTAAAGCTCCAAGTGGACAAAAATAACGAAAAATCACACACTTTAGTCTATTTTTATGATTGTTGTCGTCTTATTTGGCAGAAAACAATTGAATTTCTAATTTTAATTAATTCAAAAACAAGAATAGTATGAAAAAGAACATGGGAAACAAAGACAAAACAATACGAACTGTTTTGGCCGCAATAATAGCTGTACTCTATTTTACAGGAGTAATTACTGGCACAATTGCATTAGTTTTACTTATCGTAGCAATTATTTTTGCTGTTACCAGTTTAATTAACTTTTGTCCGCTTTACACTCTAATTGGAGTAAACACTTGCAAGGTAAAGGACAAATAAGCTTGCTCGCCTAAGAAAACAAATGGCTTCGACAATGAAGTTGTGTTCTGATTTTCGAAATATAAAAACTAATAAAACATTAATTATTAGAACTACATGATCTAACAATCAAACTAATAACTCTTGTATATTATTTGAATTTAAGTTAAATTAGTCTTAACCAATGAAAATTGGCCGTATATTGTATTGCAGAAATATCAATTAACGAAAATTCGCATTACCTTTGTATTATGGATGATTTTAAACTACCAATTACAGCATGGCTACCCATTACCAAAAAGGAAGTGGAAAAAAGGGACTGGGAACAACTGGATGTAATCCTTGTTTCGGGAGATGCCTATGTAGACCACCCTGCTTTTGGGACTGCAGTAGTAGGAAGATTGATAGAGAGTGAAGGTTTTAGGATTGCAATTATACCGCAACCCAACTGGAAAGATGATTTAAGAGATTTTAAAAAACTTGGGACGCCAAAATACTTTTTCGGAGTTACTTCGGGATGTATGGACACCATGGTAAATCACTATACTGCAAACATTCGTTTGAGAAGTACAGATGCCTATACTCCAGGCGGTAAAGCTGGATTTAGGCCTGATTATGCTGTAATCACTTATAGTAAAATATTAAAACAATTATACCCTGACGTGCCTGTTCTTATAGGAGGAATAGAAGCGTCATTAAGGAGAGTAACTCACTACGATTATTGGAGTGATAAATTAATGCCTTCTATCCTTGAAGACTCACAGGCCGACCTATTGGTTTATGGAATGGGAGAAAAAGCACTGAAAGAAATTCTTCAGATGCTGAAGAAAGGAATTCCGTTTCATCAATTGACAATGGTACAGCAAACCGCTTACCTAAGAAAAAAAGAGGATGGAATACCAAAAAACAAAAACTGGAAAGACTTAACATTAAATTCTCATGAGGTTTGTCTAAAAGACAAAAAGAAATTTGCATCTAATTTCAAACACGTAGAACAAGAGTCTAACAAATTAATTGCAGACAGAATAATACAAGAGGTAAATGGTAAAAATCTGATCATTAACCCGCCTTACGATACAATGACGGAAAGCGAAATAGACGAATCTTTTGATTTGCCTTATACTCGTCTTCCACACCCCAAATACAATAAGCGTGGACCAATTCCTGCTTATGAAATGATAAAATTTTCTGTAAATACACACAGAGGATGTTTTGGAGGATGTAGTTTTTGTACTATCTCTGCCCACCAAGGAAAATTTATTGCTAGTAGAAGCGAGGAGTCTATTTTGAAAGAAGTAACCAAAGTCTCTCACATGCCCGATTTTAAAGGATATTTATCTGATTTGGCTGGTCCATCTGCGAACATGTATAAAATGAAAGGGAAGGTGCAAAGCATTTGTGATAAATGTGTAAGCCCATCTTGTATTCATCCTGTAGTTTGTAGCAATCTAGACACTAGCCATAAACCTATGACTGAGCTGTACAAGAAAGTGGATGAAATGCCAAGGATAAAAAAGGCCTTTATTGGTAGTGGAATTCGTTATGATTTGTTGACAAAATCGTACAATAAAAATGGAGACGAAGGCGACATGATGGAATATATGGAGCAACTGCAAAGAAGACACGTTTCGGGAAGACTAAAAGTAGCTCCAGAGCATACAGCTCCAGATACTTTAAAACTAATGAGAAAGCCAGACTTTAAGCATTTTCATACATTTAAAGAAAATTACGACAAGATTGACAAGAAATTTGATTTGAATCAAAAACTAATTCCATATTTCATTTCATCACATCCCGGTTGTAAAGAAGAAGACATGGCAAATCTTGCAGCAGAGACCAAAGACATGGGGTTCCAACTGGAACAAGTTCAAGATTTTACTCCAACACCAATGACGGTTGCAACAGTAATTTATTACTCTGGTATTCACCCTTATACCATGAAACCTTATTACACTCCAAAAACAAAACAGGAGAAACAAAACCAACATAAATTTTTCTTTTGGTACAAAAAAGAAAACCAACAGTGGATAAAAAACCAATTGACAAAAGCCAAGCGATTTGATTTATTGGAAACACTCTTGGGAAGACCAAATAAAGGAGGAAATAAAAAAGAGTTTTCGGACAGAAAAGGACAAAACACTGGTGCAGGTAACAAACCAAAATGGTTGGCAGAAAAACACAAACAGACTGCTAAAAGAAAAAAACGCTAAACAAAACTATTAATCTAATATCGATTTATTGACTATGAATTTCAAAAAACTAGGTTTACCTCTATTTTTTACACTTCTATTTTCAAGTGTATTCACTCAGTATACTGATACCACAACAATGCGCTCAATAGAAAACGCTAGAGCCGCAATGGAAGGTGACCTATATTTAGATACTGTTGCTCAAGTGTATAAAATTGGGTTAACCAATGGAAAACTAGGAAGCTTGAACGATCATCAATCAATAGACTCGCTTAAAGTCATTAATGACTCTTTGATTATATACTTGCAGAACTCTAAACCAAAAGGAATTCCTCTAGATTCTATGCAAAGTAAATCTTGGCATAAGATTGGAACTAACAAAAGCCCAACTAGTATTAACGACAGTATATACACAAATGGGCTAATACAACTTACCGACTATCCTAATACTAGGAATGACAATATCTCTTCCTACCTAAACTTACTATACACAGATAACACAGGTGTAATTAAAAGCGCTAGAAGAGAAATAATTCCTCCTATTGCCTATATCAATCCAGACATTATAAATACAGGAAATAGCTTTGATTATTATAATTTTTACGCTACCCAAATTACAAATGTAGGATTAACCCCAGTACCTATCTTAAATTTAGATTTCTATGTCATTTCTTTTGACCCTACCGTGTTTCAAAATGTTTCAATCAGCACATCTGGAATATTAACCTATGATGTGATTGCTACTTCTACCACAAAAAGCTATATAGATGTGCGATTCTACACCAAATAAACTTAGCATTCTTATTGGGTTTTGGCTTATTTGCCTTCCTTTTATTTCCACTTCTCAAGTTGGATCTATGGCAATAACTGTTGCCTCAAATCCAATTAATAAATCATATTTACCTGATGACATTAGCAATTTATGGCTATGGTTAGATGGAGATGACTCTACAACTGTATTTAAAGATGCAGGTGTAAACCTTGCTAATTATGGTGAAAGAGTGCAACAATGGAATGACAAATCTGGTAATAATCACAATGTAACACAAACAGACAATAACAGTAAAGGAATTTACGCTAACGGAGCTTTTAACGGGAGAGATGCAATAGATTTTGACAATAATGACTGGATGAGTCACATCCTAAGTGCAAACTATTCAGGCTCTCAAACCCTCTTTATTGTTCTTAAAAGTCAAGTATCCTCTCCTGCAAAATTTGACTCCTATTACTCTAGCCATAATACACCAAGCTCATTAGGTTCTTACCAAATAGATTATGATGATGCAGCCCCAGGATTTTTTCAACTAAGGACTAACAATAGCGGCTCTATAACAAATTTCCCTTTTGCTAATTTTGTTCCCAACCAAATAAAACTATTCTCCATAGAATACGACCAACTTCTTTCTCAGATTAAAACCTTTGATAACGGAAATCTAATAACAACAGGAACACAAAATTATCTTTTCTCATCTCAAATAAGAATCAATAGAAATAGAAATAGCAGCAGGTCTCATGATGGTCAAATTGCAGAAGTAATTATTTATAATAAAGTATTATCTAATTGCGAAAACTACAAGGTTATTTCTTACCTAAACTCAAAATACAATTCATCTTTTGCTTTTAAATCTACCCCAGGAGGACTAGATTGTGATGGAAATAGAATTTGGCTAAGGGCTAATGTAGGAACTTCAACTACAACAAATGGAGCGGCCATATCGCAATGGGATGATGTTTCCACTTCTTCAGAATTTTTGATGCAACCGCTAGCTGCTAGCCAACCAATTTATAGGGACAATACTGCCAACCTTATCAACTACAATCCCATTGTTGATTTTAGTAATGGAACAAAATCTCTAATTAACACTTCCATTTTCTCTAGTCCAAATTCAGAATTATCTGTATTCTTGGTTTCAAAAGAACACAGTAGAACAAACAATCAAGCGGCCTCATTTAGCTCTACAGCCTCTACTTCTGTTTACGAAATTAGCAACCCAAATTCAGCAGGGAATCTAGTTTGGGATGTTGGTGGCACCACTGCACCAAATAGATTGTCGGCACCAATTGGACTCTCAGTGGGAACTCCATTTATATCAACTTTTACCAATAGTCTCTCCAACAATCAGCAAGAAATAAAGCTAAATGGAGATATTGTAGCTATAGATGCAACAGGACATTCTGTAAATGGAATAGATATAACGGCTCTTGGTACAAACTGTGATGCAGCAATAAGTGAATTTATAGTATTTGATAGGTTTCTACCCAATATAGAAGTCGACATTATAGAAAGTTACCTTGGAATTAAATATGGCATAACCTTAAAGCATGACTATTTACGAACGGATGAAGTGAGAACTTATGACGTATCTAACGGATACAATAATGCAATATTTGGTGTAGCTTACGACAAACCTACAGGATTACAAATTACTAAATCTCACTCCGAAGATCCTGCCAATTCAGGCTTAACTCTTGAGTTGACTACCAACATAAGTAGCGGAGGCTATCTTATAATTGGGCAAGATAATGGCTCACTTGGAACAACTACAGTAGCAGGAGAAGCAAATGCATTGGTGAGGAAATTTTATGCAGAGCAAACCGGGGGCGTAGGTACAGTAAACCTAGAAGTAGACTTAGCTAAAATCAGTAGAAATACTGCCTCTCCTAAAGAAAATGTGAAAATAATAATTGCGAATAACCCTCTTTTTATCAACTCTTACATTATTGAATCTAGCTCAGTTTCAGGAGGAGTAGCTAAATTTGAAGGAATTCCCTTAAATGATAAATACTTCACTTTTTCAGCTCCATAATTCAATCTTTTTCCTTCCTTATTTCGGATGAATTTATGCCGTGATTTTCAAATCAAATCAATGGTATTTCAATGTTTACAAAATACTTTCTATTTACTAGAAAATTCCTTACTTTTGTACTTTAAAAATTCAACCCAAATCTATGTCAAAAGCATCAACAAGAATTGCAACATTGGAACAAGCTCAAGAGCTTGGATTACTCCCAGAAGAATTCGATAAAATCAAAGAGATTTTAGGTAGAACTCCAAACTTTACAGAAATGAGTATTTACTCTGTAATGTGGAGCGAACACTGTTCATACAAAAACTCAATCAAGTATCTTAAAACTCTTCCTAAAGAAGGGGACCACATGCTAGTAGAAGCGGGTGAAGAAAATGCTGGATTGGTAGATATTGGAAATGGATTGGCTTGTGCATTCAAAATAGAATCACACAATCACCCGTCTGCCTTAGAGCCATACCAAGGAGCTGCAACAGGAGTGGGAGGAATAAACAGAGATATTTTTACAATGGGAGCAAGACCAATTGCTCAGTTAAACTCATTGAGATTTGGAAATATTGAAGAAGCTAGAACAAAATGGTTGGTAAAAGGAGTTTCTAAAGGAATTGGAGATTACGGAAATGCATTCGGTATTCCTATCGTAGGAGGAGAAGTATTCTTTGATGAATCTTACAATACAAATCCATTGGTAAATGCATTTTCTGCAGGAATCATGAAAGTAGGAGGAACAATATCTGCAACTTCTTACGGAGAAGGAAACCCAGTATTTATTGTAGGTTCTGCAACCGGAAAAGATGGAATACACGGAGCAGCATTTGCATCTAAAGATATCACAGAAGATTCTGTAAATGATTTACCAGCTGTACAAGTTGGAGATCCTTTTCAAGAAAAATTATTGCTTGAAGCAACACTAGAATTAGCAGAAACTGATGCAATTGTAGGAATGCAAGATATGGGAGCTGCCGGAATTACTTGTTCTACTTCAGAAATGAGTGGAAAAGAAGGATTTGGAATGGACATCTGGTTGGAAAAAGTACCAACAAGACAAGAAAATATGCAACCTTACGAAATTCTGTTATCAGAATCTCAAGAGAGAATGCTTGTAGTGGTTCACAAAGGAAAAGAAAAAGTAGTACAAGATATATTTGATAAATGGGATTTGAACTGTGTTCAGATCGGAGAAGTAACAAAAGGAGGAACACTTAATTACTATGAAAATGGTGAATTGATTGCTTCTACACCTGCTGAGCCATTAATTTTGGGTGGTGGTGCTCCAGTTTACGACAGAGAATTTAAAGAACCAGCTTATTTTGAAGAATACAAGAAATTTGACATCAACACAGTAGCTGAGCCAAAAGACTTGAAAGCAACTGCAATGAAATTGGTAAGTATGCCAAATATCGCATCTAAAAGATGGATATATGAGCAATACGACAGCATGGTAGGAACAAAGAACATGAGTACTAACTCACCTTCTGATGCTGCTATTGTAAACGTGAAAGGAACAAATACTGCTCTTGCAATGACTGTTGATTGCAACTCTAGGTATGTAAATGCAAATCCTATTAAAGGAACTGAAATTGCAGTATCTGAAGCAGCAAGAAACATTGTAATCTCTGGAGGAATACCTTCTGCAATTACAAACTGCCTTAACTTTGGTAACCCATACAACCCAGAATCTTACTGGCAATTTGTAGGTGCTATTGAAGGAATGAGTAATGCTTGTAGAAAATTTAAAACTCCAGTAACAGGAGGAAATGTAAGTTTTTACAACCAAACAAAAATTGATGGAGTAGAAACTCCAGTATTCCCAACTCCAACTATTGGAATGATTGGAATAGTGCCAGACAAGGATAATGTAATGACATTAGATTTTAAACAAGAAGGAGATTCTATCTTCTTGCTTGGAAAATCTGTAAACGACATTTCTTCTTCTGAGTACTTAGCTAACATTGTTGGAGTAAAAGAATCTACCTCTCCATATTTTGAATTGGAAGAAGAATTTGAATTACAAGAAACTACTAAAGGACTTATTGAAAACAAATTAATTAATGCTGCTCATGATTGTGCAGATGGAGGATTATTTGTAACTCTTGCAGAAATGGGATACCCAAGCAACATTGGTTTTGAAATCGCTACAGATAGTGAATTGAGAAAAGACGCTTTCCTTTTTGGTGAAGTTCAAAGTAGAATTGTAGTTTCTGTAACAGAACAAAATAAAGAAGATTTTATTGAGTTTATGACAGAATCTAACACTCCATTTAGCTTGTTGGGAGAAACAATAAGTAAGGACATTAAGATTGATAACGAAAATTGGGGACCACTTTCTGAGTTTGCTAAAACATTTAACGACTCATTAGGGAACCACTTAAACAACTAATACCATGAAAAAAAATATAATACTAGCTGTTTCAGCTTCTATCGTTTTGGCCTCTTGTGTTGTTCCAAAAAAACAACTTACTTCAACTGTTTTAGCAAAAAACAATGAAATAAAAGCATTGAAAGATTCAATGAGCTCAGTGATAAACCAAAAAAACTTAGACTTAACAGCTGCCGTTTCAAAAGCAGAAGCTTTTGAATTTAAAAGTAAAAGGCAAGACGAAATTTTAAAATCGAAAAACGTACAAATAACACAATTACAAAACCCAACATTAAAGATGAATTTAGATAACGAATTAGATAAAGTAAGTTACAGCTTAGGTGTAAACATAGCAAATAGCCTTAAATCTCAAGGATTAGAAAGTGTAAACTCTACAGCTTTTTCAGCTGCATTGGATGCAACATTTAACGGTACTCCAGTATTAATTGACATGCAAGCATCTCAAATGATTTTGCAAGAATATTTTGGTAAAATACAAGAAGAACAAACTAAAGCAGCAAGAGCAGAAGGAGAAAATTTCTTGAAAGAAAATGCAAAAAGAGAAGGTGTAATTACTACTGCTAGTGGGTTACAGTATGAAGTTATGACAATGGGAACAGGTGCTAAGCCAGTTGCTACTGACAAAGTAAAAACTCATTACCACGGAACTTTATTAGACGGAACAGTATTTGATAGCTCAGTAGACAGAGGAGAACCAATTTCTTTCCCATTGAACGGAGTAATTAAAGGATGGACTGAAGCATTACAATTAATGCCAGTAGGATCTAAATTCAAATTGTTTATCCCTTCTGATTTGGCATATGGAGCACAAGGACAAGGAGCTATCCAACCACATTCTGCTTTGATATTTGAAGTAGAATTAATTGATATTGAAAAATAAAAAAAGAACAAGAACGACATGAAAAAATTAATAATAATCACAATTGCAGGAATTTCTGCATTGGCTTCTTGCAAAGGAACTGACGCAACATCTGCACCTAGTTTTGATGCTATAAGCACAGAAAATGACTCTTTGAGTTATTTCTTAGGAACTGAAGTTGCAAATAGTTTTGTACAATCAAAAATTGACAAAATATTTGAACCAACTGCTTTCGCTAAAGGATTGGAAGATGGATTTAATGAAGCTGACTTTATTGTAAAAGTTAAAGACATTGAACCACAATTAAGAGCTAAATTTATGGCACTTTACCAAGACACAACTTCTAGTGTTTATGTTGGTAAATCTAAAGGAACATTTACTGGTTTAAATAGCATAGATGATACTTTGAGTTACTACATAGGAACTGACGTTTCTTCAAGATTAGCGAAAAATGGTTTTAAAGATTACTTTTCGGAAAATGCCTACTTAAACGGTATACATGATGCAATGGCAAAACTGCCATTCAAAGTAAGTGCTGATGCTATGAACCCTAAAGCAAATGAAATTGTTGCTGCAAAAGGAAAAATCTTAGCTCAAATAGGTGAAGACTTTTTAGCTCAAAAAACAGCTCAAGATGATGTTGTAACACTTCCTAGCGGATTAAGATACAAAGTTATTACTGAAGGAACTGGAGCAAAACCTCAAGCAACTGACAGAGTAAAAGCTCACTACCACGGAACTTTAATTGACGGAACTATCTTTGATAGCTCTGTGGATAGAGGTGAACCTTTGGAAATTGGTGTAAACCAAGTAATTCCAGGATGGACAGAAGCATTACAATTAATGCCAGTAGGAAGTAAATATGAATTATACATTCCTTTCAACTTGGCTTACGGTCCTCAAGGAAGTCAATCAATTCCACCTTATTCTGCTTTAGTTTTTGAAGTAGAATTGTTAGAAATATTACCAGCTGCACCACAACAACCTGCAGGAATGTAATAACTGACTTAATAAGTTAAACAAACCTTAAATAAAAACCATCCGTCAAATGACGGATGGTTTTTTTGTATATTTGAATTCCTACACAAAGGAACACTGTGCGATTTTGCAATAAACACAACTAAAAACTTTATGAAAACAATAAAATTAACTCTTTTAGCAACTTTATCCTTCTTATTTATCTCTTCATTTGTGGTAGCGCAAAATGTAAAAGCAGAAGGGGAAGCTTTTATGAAAGCAAAATCTCTTGAAAAAGGAATTGTAGTTTTAGAAAGCGGATTAATGTATAAAGTAATAACGAAAGGAACGGGAAAAACTCCTACTGTTAATCAAAAAACTACTATGCATTATCATGGAACATCTATAGACGGAAAGGTATTTGATAGTTCTATTGATAGAGGAACTCCATTGTCATTTGCACCAAGTGATGTTATAAAAGGATGGAAAGAAGCTATGCAATTGATGAAAGAAGGAAGTGTATGGGAAGTGTATGTTCCTTGGCAATTAGCTTATGGAGAAAGAGGAGCTGGAGGAGGAGCAATTAAACCTTACCAAGCTCTTGTTTTTAGAATGGAAATGATTAAAGT
>CAXIAX010000082.1:0-11879 GCA_964021785.1 uncultured Flavobacteriales bacterium | reverse complement strand
AAAAAGCTAAACAAGATGCTCTTAATGCTGCTAAAAATAAAGCTGAACAAGAAGCTAAAGAAAAAGCAAGACTTGAAGCAGAAGCTATTGCCCGTAAAGAAGCTCTAGAAAAAAGCAAAAAACAAAAAGAAGAGCAATATAAAACTCTCTTATCTAAAGCTGAAGAGCAATTTAATCAAAAAGAATACAAGGTTGCTAGAAGCACTTACAATTCTGCTTTAAATATTAAACCAGGTGAAAATTTTCCGAAACAAAGAATTAGCACCATAAATGGCTTACTTAAAGAACTTGCAGAAGCTAAAAGAAACTCTATTGAAAGTACAGATGATTACTTTGACATTGACGCAGATTTATACGGAACTGAAGTAGATATGTCAGGAGATGACGGCACATTTTTACTTACCAAAATTGAAGACAATTCTGATCAAAGAGAGTATATGGAATTAAAACGTTACATAGATTCTATGGCTACTAATGATAAAAAGTCTGAATTAAGAGATGTTGATTTTTCTCAATTAACTTACCAAAAATTTGAAGAGCTTAAAGATTTAATTGCCCTTAAACAAGGTTCTAATGATTACGGAAGAAATGGTAGCATTACTTCTATTGAACTTTTTTTAAACTCATATACTGAAGACGTTAATAATCAATACAACAGGGATTCAAAAAATTCATTAGCTAACTACAAAGCATTAGAAAATCTAAACGATAAGTATATCGAGCACAATACGGAACTATACAACCGCAACAATGGCTTGGGAGCTGAGTATCAACAATACTCTGACAATAATACAGAATTAATGAAGATAAAAAACATTAATCGACTTAAAACTAATGACGAAACATTCGCAGAAATAGAAGAGTTTAAAGACAACCTTGTAAAAGAAATAAGAGAGAAAAACATTGCAGCAAGAGAGAATGACAATCAATACGAAGAATACAATGAACTAAGATCTAAAAAGAATAAAGAGCTCTTATCTAATGAAAAACTTAGTAGAAAATCTGAAACAGATTACTTGGAAGCTACAAGCGATTTATTAAGCAAAAAGTATGACGCAAGCAATGATAAGATTGAATCTAACAATGCTGACTACATAGAGTATAACGAAAATTTAACGGATTTAAATAATGGACTAAGTAAATCATCAGAAGTTAAACGAGCTACAACAAACAATGAGATTGAAGCCCTTAACGATAAAATATCAGAGCAAACTTCAACTGATCAAAAAAGAGTTGAACAATTTGCAAAGGATTATGATGAACTTAATGATAAACTACACGAAACAAGCGAAGAACTGGCTAAGGTAGATCAAGAAAGTCAAGCAAGAATCAATAAAGAAATTGAAACCATTACTGATAACTTGGCAAATAATTCTATTGATGGGAATGAGAGGATTCAGGAAAGTAACAAAAACCTTGCAGACTACATAGATAGAAAAGCGGATGCTCAAAATGTAAAACAAAAAGAGAATACGAAATCAACTTTAACTACTAGCTCAGAGATTACGGACATTCAAGATAATTTATCTGTGCAAAAATCAGATAACAATAAAGATGAACTGGCTTTACTGTTCCCTGAAGGAGTTACACAAAAAGTATATCAGCAAAAAAATAATTTTGGAGAAATAACTACCATTACCGTAAGGAGAGTAGTTGTAATAGGAAATAAAGGAGATGACTATATTTACAAGAAATCTAGAACAGGAAACTTTTATTTTAAAAATGGTAAATCTATTTCAGAAAGCACTTGGGACTTAGAAACCTCTGGTGAGATAGTAAATCAATAACTTATGAAAAACCTTATTTACTTAGTTTCCTTATTATTAATCTTATCTTGTAATTCTAACACGGACAAAGCAATAATCTATAACAATACTCTATTAAAAGAACAACAAAAAATAGGGCTAGAGATTAAATCCTATTTAGACATTGTGAAGGATACGGTTGCTTCTGAAAATCAAATTTTGCTTAAAGAAAAACTTTTGTCAAATATTAAAACTAGTCTTACGGTTATTGATAAACTTAAAGATTTTGATGGAAATACTGATTTTAAAGAAAGTGTGAAAGCTGTATTAAATGAATACTATAAAGGAATAAATACTGAATATGATGCTATTGTTAAATACAACAAACTACCTCATTCAGAAAAGACTCCCGAAAAAAAATGGCAAGCAGAACAACATGCTATTCACGCAGATGAAATAATTACAAAGGCAGAAGATCATTTTATTTTAATGCAAAAAGAATTTGCAGAAAAACATAATATTAAATTAGATTAAAAGCTTCCAAATGAAATTGAGAACTGCGCAAAAGTTCCACTCATATTGGTTTTAGCACCATCTATTTTCCCTTTTTCAAATCTCCATCTGTCATCAGAAAAATCTAATCTGTATCCGTACTTTAACGATAATGCTAAATAATCTTTTATAAGTCTTACTCTCAACTTACCCGAAAAATCCATTACAAATGCAGGATTTTTCACTTCGTAGTTTGAAACACTTACACCATCAAAACCTGTAGAGATATTGGATTGGGTAATCTTCATTTTTATAGATTGATATCCTACTCCAACTGCTGGTATAAGATCAATTTTTCTAGTTTTTAGCACATCATAACCAGCATTAAAAAACACATTCCAACCTGAAAAACCTAAGGCTAATGAATCTGATGGAGTGAATGTTTCTTGAAAAAAGAAACTTGCTTCATAATCGAAATAAAACGAATTACTCAAATTGGAAAAACCAAAACCAAAAAACTGAATAGGTGATCTAAATGAAACTCCAAAATAGTCTTGCGCTCCACTCATATCTAGATTATAGTTCCCATAGAAAAAGTCAAGCGACTCAACAACTTCTGACTCATAAAAGTCAAATTCCGCTTCCATGTCGTATACTTCTTCTACATAACTTCCATTATGCACAATTATATACTCGTAATTATTATTCAATACAGAGTCTATTTTACTATTCCCTTCTACTTTTAATATCCCTATGGAATCTGCCGGAAAATCCTCTAATTCTCCTAATATAACATGTTCCACATCTGAATCTTGGTAAAAAACTGTTGTATTTTCATCTGCATTCTCAACATAATAAATTCCAATAGATATTACTTTGTCATACAATTCTCCTGTTTTAAATTTATCAATTTTAGCTACAAGAGATGAGAAATTGTGTGCATAACCATCACTACTCACATTTTTCAATGTATGACTTCTTCCAAACTGCCCGTAATATTTATCGTTTTTATTCTCAAGTGCTATGGAGTTTAGTTTTTTGTACATATAATCTTCTCTAAAAAGTAATCCCATAGGAGTTCCTTGAGACTCCTCACTCTTATAATAATACGATTTTTCGCTACATTCCATTATTTCGTCAAATGTTTCGAAATTATCTCCTAAGTAAGTTTTATACTCTGGTTTAAATTTTTTATAATTATCTAGTAATGCTTTCATACTTTGAAAATTACTGTAGCTTTTCCCTCTAAAATAACCATCTTCCTCTTCATCTTCTTTGTTTAATCGCTTTTTGTTATAACCCTGTAAGAATTTTATTAATTCTATTTCTTTCATTATAGAGTCATTTGGAAAAACAGAATCTGAAGGCAATAAAAAATGTAAAACCTCAAATCCCAAAGGAAAAGATCTTTGCAAATCAATACCCACGATTTTAATTTTATTACTTGCCGGTAATGAATCGTTATATTCTTTTATTTTAACAAAATAATCTAAAAAGTTCTCGCTAAACTGTGTTTTAATTGCTTCTTTTAAGTCTTCTCTTCCCGTTTTTACAAATTCATTAGTAAGCCAACCTGTTGCAACTCCAAACTCTAGTAATAGCGTGTTTACTTGGTGATTTTGATGAAAATACTTTAGTAATTTCAACTCCAATTTCAAATTAGATTTTTGGAAAGCGTGATTCTCGCCAGAAAAGAAAAGCCTATTTACATCATTAACAGAATCCAGTATTGACAAGTCCAAAAACGAAGAGTCGTTATCTATATTTACAATGGTTAGCTCTTGTTGCGAGGATCCCCACAAACTAAAATTAATTACTAAAATTAAGGCGAGAAGGTTTTTCATATTTTTTAATTTAATAAATTCTGGTACTATATTGTTTTACTTTTCTATCTAGCATTTTGGCTTTACCATCCGTAACAGAATCTAATAAATTCCAAAAAGGAGCTTGGTGATTTTTTTCTTTAGTGTGGGCCAGTTCGTGAAGGATAACATAATCTTGCAGTTCTAGTGGCAATCGTAACAAATGTAACGAAAAATTAATATTATTTTGATAAGAACAACTCCCCCACCTTGTTACAGTATTTCTTATGGATACATTATTGTAGCTAAACCCATGCAATTCTGCTAGCTCTTTGGTTCTTTTTGGCAAAGTTAATTTTGCTTCCATTCGCCAAGATTCTTCCACAGATTTTCTAATAAACTTCTGTATCTCTTCCGAGTAAATATCCACTTGAAAAGGTATTCTTATTGTAATAAAACCTTTGCTCAATTTAGATTTCACCTTTTCTCCCCCATCTTCTCTCACAATTCTTAAACAATGCAGATTTGTGTTAAATGTTGTATTCTCATCAAAAATGGTTTTTCCAACTTCCTTGGTTTTTATTTCATCCAAATTTTTAATTACCCACTCTTTTTTCAAGTCCAAAAATTGTTTAGCAGCTTTGTAACTCATATAAAAAGGCATAGTTACTTTTACTCCATGAAAGGGCTTAATTGAAATTCTCAAGTTTTTGGCTCTTTTACTTTTCACAAAATTCACCTTCCCCATCCCTCCTATTTCCTCTATTTTACTCATCAAAATTTTAATTTTAATTGTGGATTCTCTTTCACCTCCACTTCATTTCTTTTCAAATTAGAAACGGACAAACCAAGTAACCTCACAGGTTTCTCTAGTTCAAATGCATCTCCTAAGATTATTCTCCATGCATCTTTTAAATTATCCGATTGGGCAACAAAGTATTTAAAAGTAGTACTCTTTGTTGTTTGAGTAAAATCATTAAATTTTATTTTTACCGTTATCGTTTTCCCCTTAGCACTGGCTTTATTCATCCTTTTAGAAAGCTCACCAGCAAGATCATCCAATTTATCATTTATTATCCTTAAATCGTATATATCTTCCAAATAGGTATGCTCTACTCCTATCGATTTCCTAATTCTATTAGGATTTACAGATCGGTCGTCATTCAATCGAACAATATCGTAATAATGCTTACCCGATTTTCCAAAATTTTGAATCAAATAATCAAGTCCAATCGTTTTGAGCTGTTTTCCTGTAAATATACCATGTTGATACATTTTGGCAGCTGTTACTTTTCCAATTCCAAAAAACCGTTCTATGGGTAATGAATCAATATAGGCTGGTGCAATTTCTGGAGTGATTACAGTTAATCCATCCGGCTTATTCTCATCCGAAGCAATTTTTGCCAGGAACTTATTGAATGAAACCCCTGCAGATGCAGTTAAATTTAACTCTTCTTTTATATCCCTTCTAATATCAATAGCTATTTGAGTTGCATAAAACTCATTTTTCTTATTGTGAGTCACATCTAAATAAGCTTCATCCAATGAGAGCGGCTCTATTAAATCTGTATAGCGAGAAAAAATTTCTCGTATTTTCCCTGATATCTCCTTGTATCTTTCAAACCTGGGTTTAACAAAAATAAGATCAGGACAAAGACGTGCAGCAGTAATAGATGGCATTGCCGATTTCACCTTATACTTTCTTGCCTCATAGCTAGCAGCAGCAACCACACCACGCTCCTTATTTCCTCCTACAGCAATAGGCTTCCCTCTTAATTCTGGATTATCGAGCTGCTCTACAGAAGCATAAAAAGCATCCATATCCACATGGATAATTTTCCTTATTTGTTTAGTTTCTTCCATAAAAAAATCCCGATTGCTTATAAAAAGCAATCGGGATAAATTTAGTGTTTTATTCTTAGTTATTCAATAATCTGTAACAGATTAAAATGCAACTTTAAATTCTACTCTTCTGTTTAATTTTCTTCCAGCAGCAGTCTTGTTATCCGCTCTTGGATTAACAATTCCAAATCCTTGAGAAGATAATCTTGAAGCATCTACTCCTTTATTAATTAAATAAGTTTTTGCTGCAGCAGCTCTATCTTTTGATAATTGTAAGTTTTTTGCTTCATTTCCTGTGTTATCAGTATGACCTTCAATATTCAATTTGTATGATGGGTTAGCATTCATAATTTGAGCAACATTATCCAATACTGAATAAGATTTTCTTTGAATCACTGCAGAACCAGAATTAAAGAACAATCCTTCCATTGCTGTAGCTAATACTTTTTTAGTTTCTTCTTTGATTGCTGGACAACCTCCGTTTGCTGCGATTCCCGCTACTTTAGGACATTTATCTTCACTATCAATGATTCCATCTTTATCTGTATCAGGACATCCGTTTATTGTTCCGAATACTTGAGGACAAGCATCTTTAGAATCAGCAACACCATCTTTATCAGAATCAGGACAACCATTTAATGTTCCTGCAACTGTAGGACAAGCATCTTTAGAATCTTCTACTCCGTCTCCGTCAGTATCAGCACATCCATTAAATTTAGCAATTCCTGCAACTGTAGGACAAGAATCATCTTTGTCTGCAATTCCATCTTTATCCGTATCAGGACATCCGTTAAGAGTTCCAGCTACTTTAGGACAATCATCTTTAGAATCTTCAACTCCATCAGCATCTGTATCAGGACAACCAGCAAATTTTGCTAATCCAAAAACAGTAGGACATTTATCATCTTTATCATATACTCCATCATTATCAGAATCTTTCTTTCCTGTAAAGTTGTAGTTTAATCCGATAGTAGTCATTAACGCTTGGTCTTGAAAGTTTCTAACGTCAGATACTCTGTTGTCCAATTGGTCAGTCCACATGTAAGTGTATTTTGACATTAAGTTAATACCAATTCTTTCAGAAACTGCAAAATTGATCCCTGCTCCTCCCAAAAGGTTTACGTCTACTGACATATTCTTTCTGTTTTGAGTATAGTGATCAGCCCAAGATACAGCATCACCAAATCCTAAAAAGATATAGGGTTGGATAAAGCTAGATTCTTTTAACCATTTACCATTGTTCAATTTCATTTTAGCCATTAAATTAAAATCCAAAAATTTCGCTTCAAAAGAACTAAGACTATCTTTACTATCTAAGTTACTATATGTAACCATCCCCATAACATCAAACCAAGGTGTTAAATATTTAGACAAAGAAACTCCATATGCACCATGTTGTTCGAATGTAAAAAACTCATCATCCATATCTCCAAGATATTCTTGTGTTCCAAAATGTAAACCTACATTCCAATCTTTCGCTTTTGTTTGTGCATTTGCAAAAGTAAAAGTTGCAAGCGCAATACCTAATAGTATTATTTTTTTCATTTTTCTTTAATTATTTATTTATGCAAAAGAAGTAAGATTCCATGAAAGTTAAAAGTTTTTAACTATCAATTAACACAAATAAATTTCCGTGCCTTTTTGTCACTTTACTTAGTTCCAAATCACTCAGTATAACTCATATTGTCAGTCATATTAGATTGGTATTGAATTTGAAATATGGTTTACTGAATTTATAATAACACAATATATACTATAATGGCAACAGGAAAAATTAATGTACAAACGGAAAATATATTTCCGATAATTAAAAAGTTCTTATACTCGGATACAGAAATCTTCTTGAGAGAATTAGTATCAAATGCAGTAGATGCATCACAAAAACTAAAAACACTTTCTTCGTTAGGAGAATACAAAGGAGAGGTAGGAGAACTACAAGTAGAAGTTATCCTTGATAAAGAGGCAAAAACTCTTACCGTAAAAGATAACGGGATAGGAATGACAGGAGAAGAGGTTGATAAATACATCAATCAAATAGCATTCTCTGGAGCCGAGGAATTTGTTCAAAAATACAAAGACTCTGAAGGAGCAAATGCAATGATAGGACATTTTGGTCTTGGTTTTTATTCTTCTTTCATGGTTTCTGATAAAGTTGAAATAAACACTTTATCATTCAAAGAAGGATCACAAGCTGTGAGATGGTCATCTGATGGTACTCCAGAATACACGCTTGAGGACATTGAAAAAAATGATAGAGGAACTGAAATAGTAATGCACATTGCTGAAGATTCTCTAGAATTTATTGAAGAAGCTAGAATCTCTAACATCCTTAATAAATACTGTAAATTCTTACCAGTAGACATCAAATTTGGTTCTAAAACCGAATACATTGATAGCCCAACTGGAGAAAAAGATGAAGAGGGGAAATTGAAAAAGGAAGCTATTGAAGTAGCCAACATTATTAATAACACTGACCCTACATGGTCCAAAGCTCCTGCAGACTTAACAGAAGAAGATTACGATAAGTTTTATCAGGAATTGTATCCAATGTCTGAAAAACCTTTGTTTAACATTCATTTGAATGTAGATTACCCTTTCAACTTGACAGGAGTACTTTACTTCCCAAAATTGAAGAAAGATATTCAGATTCAGAAAAACAAGATACAACTGTATTCTAACCAAGTGTTTATTACTGATTCTGTAGAAAACATTGTACCTGAATTTATGCAATTGTTACACGGAGTTATCGATTCGCCAGACATTCCATTGAATGTATCGCGTTCTTACCTACAAAGTGATAGCAATGTAAAGAAAATCTCTTCTTACATTACTAAAAAAGTAGCAGATAAATTGAACTCAATGTTCAAAGAAGATCGTGAAGATTTTCAATCTAAATGGGAGGACATCAATGTATTTATAGAATACGGAATGTTATCGGATGAGAAATTTTATGACAGAGCTAAGAAATTTAGTTTATTAAAAAACACAAAAGGAGAATTCTTTACTTACGAAGAATACCAAGAAAAAGTAAAAGAAACTCAGAAAAACAAAGAAGACAAAGTTGTTTATTTGTACACGAATAACGAAGAAGAGCACCACGCATTAATAGAAAATGCAACTAACAAAGGATATGATGTATTGTTATTGGACAGCCCGTTGGCACCACACTTCATTTCTAAATTAGAACAATCTCTTGAAAACGTATCATTCGCAAGAATAGATTCTGACACGATAGAAAAATTAATTTCTAAAGACGAAGAGCAACCAAGTAAATTGACTAAAGAAGACGAAGAGAAATTACAACCTGTAATTGAAGAAGTAGTTGGAAAAGAAAAATTTACTGTTGATTTCCAAAGCTTAAGCGAATCGGATAGCCCAATGTTGATTACCGAAGCTGAGTTTATGAGAAGAATGAAAGAACAACAAGCCATGGGTGGTGGTGGAATGGGATTCATGGGAGTAATGCCAGAAATGTATAACCTTGTGGTAAATACAAATCATCCTTTGATTTCGAAAATATTGGAAACAAAAACCGATAAAAAGAAAAAACAACTGATAGAACAAGCTACAGATTTAGCTTTACTTGCTAAAGGATTACTAAAAGGAAAGAAGCTTACAGAATTCTTGAAACGAAGTGTTGACATCATTAAATAACAAATTAACCATTGAAATGAGCTACCAACCGTAGCTCATTTTTTTTGCTTAATTTTTTAGAATTATAGCTATATTTAAGAATACTAATAAAAAAACTAGAGAAAAATGGATTTAGATAAAAGAATAGAAAGCGTGAAAAGCAGCTCGGCTTTAAAGAAATACGGAAAATGGATTGTTATTGCACTTATCGTAATTTGGGGAGTTACAGGATATAACGGATTGGTAAAAGCGGAAGAACCAGTAGCAAATGCTTGGGGAAATGTTGAAACAGAATACCAATCGAGAACAGACAAAGTAGCAGTAATTGCAAAAATTGTAAAAAATGCAGCAAACTTCGAAAGACAAACCTTAACGGATGTAATTGAAGCAAGAAGTAAGGCTACATCAATTCAATTGGACGTGAAAGATTTGACTCCAGAAAACATGGCGAAATTTGAAGCTGCACAAGCACAATTGACAGGAGCACTTAGTAGATTAATGGTAACTGTAGAAAGATACCCAGAATTGAAAGCTACGGATGCTTTTAGAGATTTTCAGGCACAATACGAAGGAATTGAAAACAGAATTGCAAAAGCAAGAAGAGATTATAATGGTGTAATTAAACCTTATAATGTTAAAATTAAAAAATTTCCTAAAAACCTTATAGCCAAAGCTTTTGGATTTACTGAAAAGGAATATTTTAAAGCGAATGCAGGTGCAGAGAATGCTCCAACAGATATTGACTTAGGCTTTGACAACTAATATGAGTGTAGAAAAATTTTTGAACCCAGAAGAGGAAAAGCAAATTCTTAAAGCAATAAGCATTGCAGAAACTAACACCTCAGGAGAAATTCGTGTCCACTTGGAGTCGAATTGCGAAGGAGATGTAATGGAAAGAGCAAAAACTGTTTTCGGAAAATTGAAAATGCATAAAACAAAACTCCGCAATGGAGTTTTGTTTTACATTGCAGCCGATAGTCATCATTTTGCTATCCTAGGGGATAAAGGAATTAATGAAAAAGTTCCTACTAATTTTTGGCAAGAAACCAAAGAACTTGTTATTGCTAAACTAGCAAATAACGAAACAGCAGCCGGATTGGAACAAGGTATATTAAAAGCAGGAGAACAACTCAAAGCTTTTTTTCCTTATCAATCGGATGATGTAAATGAATTATCAGATGAAATATCTACAGGTAAATAATTGACTTATATTTTTATGTGATACTTCTTGGCCATTAAAATAATTTAGTGGCAAATGACTAAAAAATCACCTACAAACAACTATGTATAAAGGAATAATAATTTTATTAAGCGTCTTGTTTTCATTCTCTTTTGGGTATGGACAATCAGAATGCTTTCCAAAAACGAGTAATAATCAATTTGTATATGACGAAGGAAATGTACTTTCTCCGGCAGAAGAACAAGCTCTTAATTACAAACTAAATGAATTTACCCAAAGAACATCTAATGTTCTTGTAGTGGTTACTGTTCCTGATTTTTGCGGAACAGACAAATCCCAATTTGCCATAGAATTTGGAGATCAACTAGGAATTGGAAGAGAAGACAAAGACAATGGATTGGTGTTTTTGGTAAAACCAAAAGTAGGAAATGCCAAAGGAGAAGTTTTTATTGCTGTAGGGACAGGATTACAAGGTGCAATTACTGATGCTGGAACAAGAAGAATTGCAGATTATGAGGTAATACCTTATTTTAAACAAGGAAGCTATATTGGTGGAATAAATGCAGGAGCCGAAACTCTTATGCGACTTGCAGAAGGAGAAATATCTGAAGCTGAATATATGGCAAAAGGTGAAGGTGGAGGCTGGATGATTATTATATTTTTTATTGTAGTCATTGTTTTTATCATTCTTGCTCAAAAATATGGAGATGGAGGTAATGACGACTGGGAAAACTACGACAGACATGGAAAACACAAAGGAGGAAGAAGAAGCTCTATCCCTTGGATCATCTTAGGAGGTGGTGGATTTGGAGGAGGTGGATCTCGTGGTGGAGGAGGTGGTTTTGGAGGCGGTGGCTTCGGAGGATTTGGTGGTGGTGGATTTTCTGGAGGGGGAGCTGGAGGGAGTTGGTAGAAATAATAAATTAAGTGGTGTGGGAATTTTCAAAGCATTTAAAACACAGAAATTAGTAGTAGATTTTTATTTCAACAAACTTGTAATCAAAAACTTGTTGACGAATAAAACATTGTCTAGAAAAGCGCCCTCATCTAAACTTTTGATTTTGTATTTTAGCAAGGATAGTAGCTACTCATCAACTCTAAGCAAACTAAATCATTGCTTAAAAAAAAAGCAAAAGAAAAGGCCACTATAAATAGCAGCCCTGTCTAAACAAAAAAAAGAAAATT
>CAXIAX010000081.1:0-12048 GCA_964021785.1 uncultured Flavobacteriales bacterium | reverse complement strand
TTTTTTATCTAAGAAATTCTGAAGAATTCTGTGCAACATCAAATCAGGGTATCTTCTAATTGGTGATGTAAAGTGAGAGTAATAATCAAATGCAAGTCCGTAGTGACCAATATTTTCAGCAGAGTAAACTGCTTTCGCCATAGAACGGATAACCATTGGTCCTATGAATTCTACTTCACGGTTTTCTTTGGCTTCTGTCAATAAATTATTCAAGGCAAAGGAAAGAGGTTTGTTTGCCACTTCCTTTATTTGGTATCCATTGTCAGTTACAAATCTGTGTAAATCAGCAATTTTCTCTTCGCTTGGTTTGTCGTGAATTCTATAAATGTTAGGGTATTTGGCTTGTCCTTTTTTAGGAATTCCAATAAATTTCGAAACATTTTTGTTGGCCATCAACATAAATTCCTCCACCAATTTATTGGCTTCTTTAGATACTTTTAGTTTAACTCCAACTGGCTTTCCATCTTCTACTACGAATTTTACTTCGGTAGTTTCAATGTTAAGGGCTCCGCTATCCATTCTTCCTGCTCTTAGTATTTGAGCCAAATCATTCAGGCGGTTTATTTCTGCTTGGTAGTCACCTTCTTTGGTTTCTATTCTTTCTTGTGCCTCTTCGTAAGTAAATCTTCTGTTCGAGTTTATTACGGTTCTTCCGAACCAACTATTTTTTATTTTAGCTTCATTATCCAGTTCAAATACGGCAGAGAAAGTAAGTTTCTCTTCGTTTGGTCTCAATGAACACACTTGGTTAGATAAAACCTCTGGCAGCATAGGTACAACTCTGTCTACTAAGTAAACGGATGTTCCTCTCATTACAGCTTCATCATCTATAATAGAACCTGGAGTAACATAATGCGATACATCTGCAATGTGAACCCCTACTTCTAAGTTTCCGTTTTCTAATTCACGGAAAGAAATAGCATCATCAAAATCTTTGGCATCAAAAGGATCAATAGTAATAGTATCTATATCTCTAAAATCTCTACGCTTTGCGATTTCCTTTTTAGAAATGGTCGTATCTACATCTTCGGCAGCTTGAAGTACAGCAGCAGGAAACTCATAAGGAAGTTCAAAATCTTCCATTATAGCGTTTATCTCTGTATCTGTATCTCCAGATTTACCTAGAATCTTTATTATTTTACCAAAAGGGGAATTAAGTTTTTCTGGCCAATTTAATAATTGAACAATTACTTTGTCACCACTCTTTGCTTTTCCTAAGTGTTTTAAGTCAATAAAGAAATCAACATGAACTTTGCGGTTATCTGTAATTACAAAGGCAAACTTTTTGGATATATCCAAAGTTCCTACAAATTCTGTTTTCTTTCTTTTTACTACTCTTTCTATTTTTCCTTCAGGTTTTCTTCTGTTAGGATTTGGATTAAGCGAGTAAGCAACTAGATCTCCATCTAGTGCATTTTTTGTTTTTTCTTTAGGAACATAGATGTCATCACCTTCATCTATTAAGATGTATGCACTCCCTTTAGCTGTAAATTCAACTATTCCCTCTTTACTGTTGTATGAATTCCCTATGGAATAGCGTTCCCCTTCAACATTCAATACTTTATCCTCATACATTTCATTCAATAGTCTTGCAACTAATTTTTTTTGTATGGGTTGATGAAAACCAATTGCCTTAGCAACTTGTTTAGCGGTTAGGGTTTTATCTGGAGATTGAGACAAAAGAGAAGAAATTTTTCTTTTCACACTCTTTTTGAGACTTTTCTCATTTTGTTTAGACATAAAAGTCGGTTATTTTTTTGTTAACACATGCGTAGTAGAAATAATGATTATTAATTTCGCCACACGAAAGATAAAGATAGCACAATTAAATTTTATCAAAGAATTAAAAAATATATAAAAACAAAAAAATAACATTATGAAAAAAACAATACTTAGTATTTTTGCAGTTGCTGCATTATTCTCTACAGTAAATGCACAACAAACTTCAGAAGAAGCAACAAAAAATGTAGATGCTTCTGTATTAGCTAATGCTAGTGATGACGCTCCAGAAGGATGGACAAAAGGTGGTGTGTTTGGATTAAACTTCGGACAAGTTGCTTTATCTAACTGGCAAGGTGGTGGTCAAAACACTATTTCTGCAAACTCTTTATTTAGTGTTTTTAGCAACTACAAAAAAGGGAAAAAAGCTTGGGATAACTCATTAGATTTGGCTTACGGATTAGTAAGTTTAGATGGTGGTGATTTTGTGAAAAGTGATGACCGTATTGAATTGAACTCTAAATATGGACAACAATTTAACAACAATAAAAAATGGTACTACGGAGGTTTAGTTAACTTCAGAACTCAATTTGCTCCAGGTTTTGCTAACGGAAACGGAGATTTGTTGTCAAGAATTATGTCTCCAGCATATTTGACTGCAGCTTTAGGTTTTGATTACAAGCCAAACTCAGCATTATCTATCTTTATCGCTCCAATTTCTTACAGAGGAACTTTTGTGTTGGATGATAAATTAAATGCAGTTGGTGCTTATGGTGTTGAGTTAAATTCTAAATTAAGAAATGAATTTGGAGGATTATTCATGGCTAAATTCCAAAAAGATGTATTGAAAAACGTAAACTTGAAAACACAAGTTACTTTATTCTCTAACTACTTGGATAGACCACAAAACGTAGATGTTCTTTGGGATGTATTAATTAGCATGAAAGTTAATAAATTTATTAGCGCTAGTATCGCAACTTCTTTAGTTTACGATCACGATATCTTATTGCCTTTAACGGATGCTGCAGGTAACGGATTTACAGGAAGAAGAGTACAATTTAAAGAAGTATTAAACATTGGGTTTAACTACAAGTTTTAATAACTAACTTCAATAATCTTTAATTAAAAAAGACTCTGAGAAATCAGAGTCTTTTTTTTTGTTTAAACTAATTTGTAATAGCTTTAGTTTTCGCTAGAGTTAATGGCTAGGCTTTGTAGTTATTTCCACTTGGCAAGTGTAAGAAAAGCCATTTTAATAGATTTAAGAGCGAGATAAAATAGTTTGAGCTGTAGCTTTATCTTTGGTTAATTGTTGCTTTAATTCTTCAACCGAATTAAACTTAACCTCGTCTCTCAGTCTTTTTACAAATTCTATTCGGATAGTTTCTCCATAGATGTCTTTATTAAAATCAAAAAGATGTACTTCAATTTTAATATCATCCTCATTGGCAACAGTTGGGTTTTTGCCAATATTTAACATTCCATGAAATTGCACTCCATCTACCATGGCTGAAATAGCATAGGCGCCTATTTTTGGAATTATTTTTAATTTGTCTTCAATGGCTAAGTTGGCAGTAGGAAAGCCTATTGTATTGCCCAGTTTTTTTCCTTCAATCACTTTTCCTTTCAATGGAAAACGATAGCCCAAATATTCATTCGCTAGCGCAATGTTTCCATTTTCAATAGCCTTTCTTATTTTTGTAGAACTTACATTAATATTGTTAATGTCTTGAGCAGAAATTTCTTTTATTTCAAACTCATATAATTCACTTAATTCTTTCAAGTATTCGAAATTTCCCTCTCTATTTCTTCCAAACTGATGGTCATAACCAATAATAAGAGTAGAGACTTTTATTTCTTTTACAAGAAAATCACGCACATATTCCAGTGCAGTAATGCGAGAAAATTCTTTTGTGAAGGGATAAATGATCAAATGATCGATTCCAGCTTTTTTAAAACGATTTATTTTTTCGTCTAAAGAATTTATTAATCTCAAATTATTTCCCTCTGGAAAAAGTACAGTTCTTGGATGAGGAGAAAAAGTCAAAACTACCGACTCTCCTTTTTTTTCTTCTGCAATCCCTTTGATAGTCTCAATAATTTTTTGATGACCAAAATGAATTCCATCAAAAGTTCCTACAGTTAAGACTACTTTTTTGTCCGGATTAAACTCAGATATGTTTGTGTAAACTTTCAATAATAATAAAATTAAGAGTTCAAAGGTATTTTTTTTCTTTAATTCTATTGCCAATTGTGATAAAAAAAGTAATTTTGTACCGAATTTGAAACTTAAATAAATCTAATTTAATAAATATGTCTGTAAAAGGAAAAATCTCTCAGGTAATTGGACCAGTTGTTGATGTTACATTTGACGACCAGAAATCGCTTCCAAATATTCTTGATGCTCTTGAAGTAACAAAAGAAAATGGAGAAGTTGTGGTACTAGAAGTTCAACAGCATACAGGTGAAGATACTGTAAGAACAATTGCAATGGATGCTACAGAAGGATTAAGAAGAGGTCTTGAAGTAACAGCTTTGGGTAGTCCGATTAGTATGCCTACTGGTGACCAAATAAAAGGAAGATTGTTTAACGTAATAGGAGGAGCAATTGATGGATTAGGAGAAACGACAAGAGAAAACGTTAAACCAATTCACGCAAAACCACCAAGATTTGAAGATCTATCAACTTCATCTGAAGTTCTTTTTACAGGAATTAAAGTAATTGATTTGATTGAGCCTTATTCAAAAGGGGGGAAGATTGGATTGTTTGGAGGAGCAGGAGTAGGGAAAACAGTACTTATTCAAGAGTTGATTAACAATATTGCAAAAGGACACGGTGGACTTTCAGTATTTGCAGGAGTAGGAGAAAGAACAAGAGAAGGGAATGATTTGATGAGAGAGATGTTAGAGTCTGGTATTATCAAATACGGAGAGAAATTCATGGAATCTATGGAAAATGGAGGATGGGATTTATCTTTAGTAGATAAAGAAGAAATGAAAGAATCAAAAGCGACATTCGTTTTTGGTCAAATGAATGAGCCTCCAGGAGCAAGAGCAAGAGTTGCACTTTCTGGATTAACATTAGCAGAATATTATAGAGACGGAAGTGGTGACGATAGCGAAGGAGGAAAAGATATCCTTTTCTTTATCGATAACATTTTTAGATTTACACAAGCAGGTTCTGAGGTGTCAGCACTATTAGGACGTATGCCATCAGCCGTAGGTTACCAACCAACATTGGCATCTGAAATGGGAGCTATGCAGGAGAGAATTACTTCTACAAAAAGTGGTTCTATTACATCTGTACAAGCAGTATATGTACCAGCAGATGATTTAACGGATCCAGCACCAGCAACTACATTTGCTCACTTGGATGCTACTACAGTATTGTCAAGAAAAATTGCTGAGTTAGGAATTTATCCAGCAGTAGATCCTTTGGATTCTACTTCTAGAATTCTTACAGCAGATATCTTAGGAGATGAGCACTACAACTGTGCACAAAGAGTAAAAGAAATCTTACAGAGATATAAAGAACTTCAAGATATTATTGCAATTCTTGGTATGGACGAATTGTCTGATGAAGATAAATTAGTTGTATCTAGAGCAAGAAGAGTTCAAAGATTCTTATCTCAACCTTTCCACGTAGCTGAGCAGTTTACTGGATTAAAAGGATGTTTGGTAGATATCGAAGACACAATCAAAGGATTTAACATGATTCTTGATGGTGAAGTAGATCAGTACCCAGAAGCAGCTTTTAACTTGAAAGGAAGTATAGAAGAAGCAATTGAAGCAGGAAAGAAAATGACTGCTAAAGCTTAAAACTAAGTTCAACCATTATTTAACTATATAATTATGTTATTAGATATTATTACACCAGACTCAAAATTATTTTCAGGAGAAGTAACTTCTGTTATTTTACCAGGAATTGATGGAGAATTAGGTGTGTTAAACAATCACGCACCTTTAATTACTTCACTTAAAGTAGGAGAAATTACTATTATTAAAGAAGGAGGAGCGAAAGAAACTTTTGAAACAAAAGGAGGAATCGTAGAAGTGCTAAATAATAAAGTAATTGTATTAGCTGAATAGATTAATATAAATCAATAAAAAGCCTGATTAAGTTTTCTTAATCAGGCTTTTTTTGTGGATTAAACTTAAGATTTAATTCACTATTAATTTCTTAGAAATAGTTCTTCCATCTGTACTAGAGAGAAAAACGAAGTAGATTCCCTTTGTAAGCGAAGAAATATCCAATTGATAATTTGTTTTAGCCCTGTTGATTAATTTTGTTGTAATCAATTTTCCATCCAAACTTAAAATAGATAGACTAGAAATTAGTTCCAGAGAATTTATGGTAACAATACTTGAAGCTGGATTAGGGTAAATATCAACTTTAAGCTCTTTTTTGAGTTTCATAGAGGACAAAGTTGTAGAGTCAACTACTGTGAGCGCAGAATCAATTTTACATGCGTTAGGGATTCCATATCCATAAATGTTATTTGGAGAATTGGCTAAATGACTACCTTGTTTTATCGCTTCAATTATTTGAAAGTTAGTTCTGGCAGGATGCGCCTGTTTAAGACAAGCGACCAAACCACTGAATAAAGGAGTTGCAAAGGAAGTTCCATTACCATTTCTTATCGAATCATCTAAATACACATAATAGCAAGCTCTTCCTATAGTTACAACTTCTGGTTTTATTCTGCCATCTGCTGTTGGTCCTTCTGATGAGAAACCAGCTCTTGTACTGTCATAATTTATTGCTCCTACACATAAAATGCTATCTGCATCACAAGGAGAGGCTAAGGTTCCAGCACCACTTCCATCATTACCTGCAGCAACCGAAATAATAATTCCTTTGTTTCTTGCTGTAGTTACACCTTGAGCCACTATGGTAGTTTGTCCATTCATATCGGCATAGGAATAGCTCAATTGCAAGGTGTCAAAGTTTCTATATCCTAATGAGATGGTACAAATATCAGCTCCAATTGAGTCTGCTCGTTCAAGACCTAGTACTAGATTAAATTCTTCAATGTTTCTTTCAAATCTTGTAATTTCTGTAATGTATAAAGCATAATTTGCTTCTGGGGCAGATCCTATGAACGTGCTATCAAGTCGAGCTCCGATTATAGATGAAACATAAGTTCCGTGCGTACTTTTGTGATATACGTATGGATTTCTATCCTCAAAATCCCATGAGTCGACAATCCTCCCCTGGTTTCTCATGTTTGCAAAAGCTTGCATGGAATCCATTTTAGGGAAGCCGGCATCCAATACGGCAACCAAAACTCCAGTTCCGTCATATCCTTTGTCATGCATGCAAGAAATAGTACTTGTAATTTCTAATTGATCGTACGAATTATTATAGAGAACTGTATCAGCTAAACTATTTTCTTTTTCGATAGATACGGTAAAATTTTTGTCTATATCTATTGGGTGTACAGCTACAAAATGAGAAACGAAAGGAAACTCCAATTTAATGTTTTCTTTACTAATAGTGGTGGAATAATGAACAGCATTAAGCCATTTAGATTTATTTATGATACGTCCTTTTTTATCTAATTGAGATAAGAGGTTAGTAGAAACAGGTAAGTCGTTATAGTCAAAGCCTATTGTTTCTCTTTGTTGTAATGCTTTGGGTGAAAAATTTGATTTTAATTCATGAAGAGGTAAAGATTGTTTTTCATTCAAAAAAAGTAAGTATTCATTTTGTTGGCCAAAAGAAATAAGGTTGATTAAAATTAATAGTGGAGCAAGAATTTGTTTTGTGCGCATGAAAAAGAATTAGTATTAATAACCTAGTGAAGATACAAAATGCTTGAAACATAATTTGTATATTTGCAAAATTGCCAAAATATGAAGTTAATAGAAACAAAAATAAAAGATCTGTATATCCTTGAACCAAGAGTGTTTGGAGACGATAGAGGCTATTTTTTCGAATCCTTCAATAGTGAGACTTTTCAGAAATTGATCGGAAAAGAAGTAGAATTTGTACAGGATAATCAGTCAATGTCAGGAAAAAATATAGTGAGAGGATTACATTTTCAAAATCCACCATTTGCCCAAGGGAAATTGGTGAGAGTGATAAAAGGAGAAGTGATTGATGTTGCTGTAGATATTAGAAAGGATTCTCCTACCTTTGGAGAGCATGTTTCTGTGAGATTGTCGGGAGAAAACAACAGAATGTTCTGGATTCCACCAGGGTTTGCACATGGTTTTTCTAGTTTAGAGGATGGAACAATTTTTTCTTATAAATGCACAAATTACTACAGCAAAGAGTCTGAAGGAAGTGTAGCTTGGAATGACCCAGCATTGAACATTAACTGGGAAGTTGAAAACCCTATTATTTCTGAAAAAGATCAAGAATCACCTTTATTGAGTGAATTAAATACCCAATTTTAATGACAAAAAGCCTTTTATATCTTGTTTTCGTTATTTCTGTACTATTTTCTTGTACAGAAAAACACGAAGTGAAAGATTCTACTGTAGATAGAATGCATAATGGTATGATGCAAGATTCATTGTTAGAATATCAAGATTATATCAATAAACATTATCAGGTGTTTGCAATGCCTTTGCCTAAAAACTTGACTTTTGCTGGTGAAACAGTTCCTATGGATGATTTGTTTGTAAGAGAAAAATTAGATAGAGAAATTTTGGTAAACACTTATTGGCATTCCAATACATTTTTATTTCAAAAAAGAGCAAATAGATGGTTTCCAATCATAGAAAAGATTTTGAAAAAAAATGGGATGCCTGATGATTTCAAGTATTTAGCTTTAATAGAAAGTGGATTGGATAATGTGCGATCGCCAGCAGGGGCTGCAGGCTTTTGGCAGTTTATGAAAGGAACCGGGACTGGGTATGATTTAGAAATAAATGAATACGTAGACGAACGTTATAATTTAGAAAAAGCAACTGAAGCTGCTTGTAAATATTTAAAAATTGCCTACAAACAATTTGGATCTTGGTCTTTGGCTGCAGCATCCTATAACATGGGTAAAGGAGGACTTAATAACCAGCTTACCAAGCAAGATGTGGATAGTTATTACGAACTATACCTGAACAAAGAAACATCTAGGTATGTGTATAGAATATTGGCAGCCAAGTTAATTCTTTCCAATTCAGAAAATTTTGGATTCAATATTCGTAAGTCCGAAATGTATCACCCATACAGAACTTATACGGTAACTGTAGATAGTTCGATTACCAATTTGATGAGGTTTGCAAAGGATAACGGAACTAATTACGCAACATTAAGAGCATTAAATCCATGGGTGAGAGATTATGAATTGCCTAATGAGAATAATAAAATTTATGAGTTTAAATTTCCTAAAGGAGATTTTCATGTAGAGGAAATGATAGAGGAAGCAGAGGAAACAGAAGAGGAGTATGAAGACTTTGTTGAAGATAAAATAGAGTTGCAAAAAGACACAGTTCGCAAGTCGAAAAGAGTTGCAGATACAATAAAATTAAAGGACACTTTACAACAAAAAACTGAGATTAAATAAATGGAGAACCAAACAGAATTCCTAGAAGTATTTGGAGCAAGGGTGCATAATCTTAAAAACATTGATGTAAAAATACCAAGAGACAAACTAGTTGTAATTACGGGGTTGAGTGGGAGTGGAAAATCTTCCCTTGCTTTTGAAACCATCTATGCAGAAGGACAAAGAAGGTACATTGAGACTTTTTCATCTTATGCACGTCAGTTCCTAGGAAACCTAGAAAGACCAGATGTAGATAAAATTACAGGATTGAGCCCAGTAATTGCGATAGAGCAAAAAACCGTAAATAAAAATCCAAGATCTACAGTAGGTACGATTACAGAGATTTATGACTTTATGCGTTTGTTTTTCTCTAGAGTAGGGGAAGGATACTCTTATGAAACGGGTGAAAAAATGGTGAAATATACCACCGACCAAATCATAAAAAAGATTCTTGAAGAAAATAATGGAAAAAAAATAATGATTCTTTCTCCTGTAGTTAGAGGAAGAAAAGGACATTATAAAGAGCTTTTTGTTAAGATAAAACGACAAGGTTTTATCCGTGCAAAAGTAGACGGAAAAATCATAGATTTAATTGAAGAGATAAAATTAGATAGATACAAAATTCATGACATTGATATTGTTGTGGATAGATTGGAGGTGAATTCTGACAATGAAAACAGATTAAAACAATCGTTAGAAGTTGCTTTCAAATTTGGAAAAGGAACACTTTCTGTTCAAAATTTTGACACTGGGGACGTTAAATTTTTTAGTAAGTCTTTGATGTGTCCTACTACAGGAATTGCATACGAAGAGCCAGAACCAAATTTCTTTTCTTTCAATTCACCTTACGGAGCTTGTCAAAGTTGTAGAGGGTTGGGAACGGTATTGGAAATAGACATTAAAAAAATAATTCCAGACGATACGTTATCCGTAAAGAAAGGCGCTTTTTCACCTTTGGGAAAATACAGTCAAAACTGGATTTTTAGACAAGTAGAAGCTTTGCTTGATATAGCAGGATATAAAGTTACAACTCCTATCAAGGAGGTGCCTGATGAAGTGATAAATGAAATTTTATACGGAACAAACAAACAGTTTAAATTAAAAAATCAATCGGGGATTGTAGAAAACTCTTCCGGATTTGAAGGTATAATAAATTTTATTTCTAGATACAAAGAAGATACTTCTAGCTCTATGCAAAATTGGGCTAAATCATTTATGAATAGAACAAATTGTTCTACTTGTAATGGTACTAGATTGAAAAAAGAAGCACTGTATTTCAAGATAAACGAGAAGAATATTTTTGAATTGGCCGATATGGATATTTCTGACCTCGTTATTTGGTTGGAAAATATTGAAACTAAATTGACGAAAAATCAATTAAAAATTGGAACAGAAATAATTAAAGAGATTAGAACGAGATTAAGTTTCTTGATTGAAGTAGGTCTAGGATATTTGACAATTAATAGAAGTTCGGCAACTCTTTCTGGAGGAGAGGCACAAAGAATAAGGTTGGCTACCCAAATTGGAACTGAGCTTACGGGTGTTCTTTATATTTTGGATGAACCAAGTATTGGCTTACACCAAAGAGATAATGATAGATTGATACAGTCTCTTAAGAAATTAAGGGATGTTGGTAACTCGGTTATTGTGGTAGAGCACGATAAAGATATCATGATGGAGTGTGATTACTTAATTGATATTGGTCCTGGAGCTGGAGTGAAAGGAGGTGAGATATTAATTGCAACCGAACCTAGTAATTTGGATAAGGTTTCTTCGAGCACGGTTGATTATTTGAAAGAAACGAAAAATATAGAAATACCAGAGGTAAGAAGAACCAACAAAGAGAAGTTTTTGATACTGGAGAATGCTACTGGAAATAACTTGAAAGATGTTACGATAACAATTCCATTGCAAAATATGGTGTGTGTTACTGGAGTATCTGGAAGTGGAAAATCTAGTTTGATAAACCAGACTCTTTATCCTATTCTTAATAAATACATTTACAATGGAGTGAAAAAGCCATTGCCTTACAAGGATATAAAAGGTCTAGAGAATATAGATAAAGTAATTGAAATTGATCAATCTCCAATTGGAAGAACTCCAAGATCTAATCCTGCAACTTACACCCAAGTTTTTGGGGAAATTAGAAGTTTGTTTGCAGAAATGAACGAAGCCAAAATAAGAGGATATAAGCCAGGTAGATTTTCGTTTAACGTAAAGGGAGGGAGATGCGAAGAATGTAGGGGAGGAGGAGTAAAAACGATTGAAATGAACTTCTTGCCAGATGTGCACGTGCAATGTGATGTGTGTAACGGAAAAAGATACAACAGAGAAACGTTAGAAGTGAAATACAGAGGTAAATCAATTAATGATGTGTTGTCATTATCTATTGAAGATGGGGTTGAATTTTTCAAAAATATTCCAAAGATTCATAGAAAATTAGAAACGTTATTATCTGTAGGGTTAGGATATTTGACTTTGGGTCAGCCATCCACAACATTGAGTGGAGGAGAAGCACAAAGGGTAAAACTAGCTACCGAATTATCTAAAAAAGATACAGGAAATACGTTTTATATTCTAGATGAACCAACTACTGGGCTGCATTTTGAAGATATACAGTTATTGCTAAATGTATTGAACAGATTAGTAGATAATGGAAATACAGTGTTAGTAATTGAGCACAATATGGATATCATAAAATCATCTGATTTTATTATTGATATTGGGCCAGAAGGAGGTAGTAAAGGAGGAGAACTACTGTTTGAAGGAACGCCAGAAGAATTAGTGAAAGTAAAGAGAAGTCATACTGGGAAGTACTTGAAAAAAGAGTTGAAATAAA
>CAXIAX010000080.1:0-12085 GCA_964021785.1 uncultured Flavobacteriales bacterium | reverse complement strand
CAAATTCCAAATTACAAACCTTCCATTAGGAAACTCCAAAACTATGAACAACTTGTATTATTTTGTCTCCATTTTTTGAAGAATAGACGACAGTATTTTCTTTAATTCTTGTGCTTCTAGTAATAACGACTCTAAACTTTCCTTATGTTCGTTTTCTTTTATACTCAACAATAACCTTAGCCAATAAATAGATTCCTTTGCTTCTTTTCTACTTATCTTAACTCTATAAATAAAATCCTTTTTACTCAATGATTCATTCGCCTCAATATAGTTGGCTCCAATAGAACCTTACGATCTTGTCACTTGTTTTATATCTTCATTCTGAAAACATTATATTTAAATTTACTCAAAGTAATCCTCACGTTCTTAGCAAACAAAAACGTCCTTTCTTCCAAATCATAAATCTTCTTTGTCATAATATAGTTTTTAAACTCAATTTTTCATAAACTCTATTTTCATCATCATTTTGGAATTTCTTTTCATTAGCAACTTCTCTTCATCAAAAGTTTGGAATTTGGGATTTGGAGCTTGGAATTTATGAAAACCCTAGTTTTCCATAAGGTACGCTTTCAAAAAACCATCAATATTTCCATCCAAAACAGCATCTGGATTAGACTCTTGGTAATTCGTTCTGTGATCTTTCACTCTACGATCATCCAATACGTAACTACGAATTTGCGATCCCCATTCTATCTTTTTCTTGTCGCCTTCTATTTCTTCACGAGCAGCAACTTGTTTTTGCATTTCTATTTCGTACAGTTGAGATTTAAGTAATTGCAAAGCTTTTTCTCTGTTTCCAAGCTGAGAACGAGTCTCTGTATTTTCAATCACAATTCCAGAAGGAGCATGCCTTACCCTTACTCCTGTCTCTACTTTATTTACGTTTTGTCCTCCAGCACCTCCACTACGGAAAGTATCCCAAGAAATATCTGCCGGATTTATTTTAATATCAATCGTATCATCTACTAGGGGATATACATAAACCGAAGCAAAAGAAGTCATTCTTTTTCCTTGAGCATTAAATGGGCTAACTCTTACCAACCTGTGAACTCCATTTTCTCCTTTTAGATAACCAAAAGCAAACTCACCTTCTATTTCTATAGTTACTGTTTTAATTCCTGCAGCATCTCCAGCCTGAAAATTCAATTCTTTCATTTTGAATTTATTTTTCTCGGCCCACATGATGTACATTCTCATCAGCATTTCTGCAAAATCACAACTCTCCGTTCCTCCTGCACCTGCAGTTATTTGAAGAACTGCACTTAGTTTGTCTTCATCAGAAGACAACATATTTTTGAACTCCAATTCTTCCAATCCCTCCATCAATAAAGCATAATTAGCATCTATTTCTGGTTCATTTTCTTCACCCTCACTAAAAAACTCCATCAAAACTTCTAAATCTTCTTTTTTAGAAACTAAAGATTCATGCATTTTAACCCAGTATTTTTTTGAGTTTATTTGTTTCAGAGTTTTCTCCGCTTCTTTTGGGTCACTCCAAAACTCAGGATCGTGAGTTTTTATCTCCTCCTCCTCTATTTCTACTCTTTTTCGGTCTAAGTCAAAGATAGCGGTTTAGGTCCGCCAGTCTCTTTGTAATGTCCGTAATTTGGTCTTGATTTATCATGTATCAAAGGTACTATTTTTTATAAATTATAGTAATATAGAAAAGAGAAAAAACAGAACCCAAAAAAGACGTATTCCTAACGAAAAATTACAAATTAAAATAGTAATGAGTGAAGTCTGAGTTCGACTGAAAGGAGAGAATCAAAGGCTGACTAAGAAAAGTAAAATTGATTAAATAAACTTTAATAAAATTCGCAATTCAGAAATAGTAATTCGTAATTGATTTTTCGTAATTTTAAGCTTTCAATGAAATACACAATGAGTAAATTAAAAATACAGAATACCCTTTCGGGAAAAAAAGAAGAGTTTGTGCCCATCCTTAAAGACCATGTAGGAATGTACGTGTGCGGACCAACCGTATACAGTGATGTGCATATTGGGAATGTAAGAACCTTCCTTTCTTTTGATATTGTGTATCGTTACCTTAAATATTCAGGATACAATGTGCGTTACGTGCGTAACATTACGGATGTAGGCCATTTATTGAATGATGCAGATTCTGGTGAAGATAAAATTGCCAAACAAGCAAAGTTGATGAACTTGGAACCAATGGAAGTAGTACAACATTACACCAATGGATTTCATGATGTGATGAGAAAATTTAACATTACACCACCCAGCATAGAACCTTCTGCCACGGGTCACTTAATAGAGCAGATAGAAATGGTGCAAGAAATAATAGACAATGGATTTGCTTACGAAGCAGGTGGTTCTGTTTATTTTGATGTAGAAAAATACCACAAAGAATTTCACTACGGTAAATTATCAGGAAGAAAAATAGAAGATTTAATATCCAACACAAGAGATCTAGACGGACAAAGCGAAAAACGCAATCCTCTTGATTTTGCGATTTGGAAAAATGCAGACGAAAGCCACATTATGAGATGGAACTCTCCTTGGGGACAAGGTTTTCCAGGATGGCATTTAGAATGTACAGTAATGAGTACTAAATACCTAGGAGATACTTTTGATATTCACGGAGGTGGAATGGATTTGAAATTCCCTCACCACGAATGTGAAATAGCACAAAGTAAAGGAAGTGGAAAAACTGAACCAGCAAACTATTGGATGCATACTAATATGCTTACAATGAATGGTGCAAAAATGAGTAAATCGGTAGGAAATGTAGTTTCTATTGAGCAACTTGGTTCTGGTGATCATCCTTTGTTAGATAAAGGATTTTCTCAAATGGTGATTCGATTTTTTATGCTTCAATCTCATTATTCTAGCACATTAGATTTATCGAGTACAGCAATTGCAGCATCCGAAAAAGGGTTTGAAAAACTGATGAACGCAATTGACACTTTACCGTCACTAAAAACTGCAGACACTTCTTCTGTAGATATTGCAGGATTGAAACAGAAATTTGAAGACGCAATGAATGATGATTTCAATACTCCAATTTTGATATCACATATTTTTGAAGCCGTAAAAATGATAAATTCTATCAAGGCAGAAAACGAAACTATTTCTGAAAAAGACTTAGCGGAATTACAGAATTTATTGAACGATTATGTTTTTGATGTTTTGGGATTACAAACAGCAGAAAAAGCAAATTCGCAAGATGAATTAACTGAAGACCTCATGGAATTATTCATCAAAATGAGAAAAGAAGCCAAAGACAACAAAAACTATGGGCTTGCAGATGAAATAAGAAACAAATTAACGAGTTTAAACATTACACTTAAAGACTCTAAAGAAGGAACATCATGGGAAAAAGAATAATAATTGCACTTAGTATCTTAGCTGTTTTTTCTTGTAAAGAAGAAACCCCTAACAAACCTATTGCAGATAAAACTCCGGTAAAATTTGAACGAGTTATTACCCCTCAATTTAATCAAGATTCTGCTTACCAATTCATTCAAAACCAAGTAGATTTTGGACCAAGAGTTCCTAACACTCCTGCACATTCTGCTTGTGCAAAATGGCTTGATGCCAAATTGCAAAGTTATGGAGCAACAACTATTGTTCAAGAAGCAGTGGTTACTGCATTTAATGGAGACAAATTAAACATGAAGAATATCATTGCACAATTCTCTCCAGAAAAAGCGCAAAGACTCTTACTATTTGCACATTGGGACACAAGACCAGTAGCAGACAAAGACACAAAAGACACAAGCAAGCCAATTGATGGAGCAAATGACGGAGGAAGTGGAGTTGGTGTATTACTAGAAATGGCAAGACAATTTAGTATAAAAAAGCCAAATTTCGGGGTAGATATTATCCTGTTTGATGCAGAAGATTACGGCACCTTTATTGGTCAAGAATCAAATATTGCAGAAGACTGGTGTTTGGGAAGTCAATATTGGGGAAAGAATCCTCACGTAGTAAATTATCGCCCAAAATATGGAATTCTATTGGATATGGTAGGTGAAAAAAATGCGCAATTCCGCAAAGAATATTACTCCAATTACTATGCAAAAAATGTAGTAGAAAAAGTATGGAATAAAGCTCAAAGACTAGGATATTCTAATTACTTCTTGCAAAACACAGGAGAAAGACCACAGCCAATTACAGATGATCATTATTATGTAAACACATTGGCAAACATACCATCCATAGATATAATAAGTCATTTTCCTAACGGAAAGACATTTGGAGATTATCACCATACCCATGCAGATAATATGGATATTATTGATAAAAACTCATTGAAAGCAGTGGGACAAACTGTGATGGAAGTTGTGTATCAGGAAAAATAAACGCTTACCTATTATATAATAAAATCTAGGTATATTAGGCTTTGTCAAAAATTTATTATACATTTGTGCCGTATTAGAGGAAGGAAGGGAGCTTAATAGTTCCCTTTTTTATTGGAAAAATAATGGTAAATAAAGACAAAGTTTTAGAATTAATTAACGAAAAGTTAGACGAGAGCCCAGAGTTCTACTTAGTTGACTTAAAGATTAATAACGCAAATAAAATCTACATTGAAATAGATCATAAGACAGACCCTATTTCGATAAACGATTGCATTGGATTTAGCCGTCAGGTTGAGCACAATTTGGATCGAGAAGAAGAAGATTTTGAGCTTGAAGTTACCTCTCCAGGGCTTAGCCAAGCCTTTAAAGTACACCAACAGTACGTAAAAAACCTTGGGAAAGAAGTAAAAATTATGCTTACTTCTAGTAAATCTGTACAAGGAATTCTTGAAGAAGTGAAAGAAAATGAAGTGATGATTTCATTTGAAACGAAAGAAAAGATAGAGGGGAAAAAGAAAAAACTGAAAGTACAACACGAACAAATTATACCGTTCGAAGAGATAAAAGAAACTAAAATAATTGTAAAATTTAAATAATAACAAGGATGGACAGTATAAATTTAATTGATTCATTTTCTGAATTTAAAGAGTTAAAAAACATTGATAGAGTTACCATGATGGGAGTTCTTGAAGAGGTTTTTAGAGCTATGATTAGAAAACAAAACGGAACTGATGACAACATTGATGTAATTATCAATGTAGACAAAGGTGATTTGGAATTGTGGATTAACAAAATGATTGTGGCAGATGGGGAAGTAGAAGATCCTGCTATTGAAATTGAATTGTCAAAAGCTCTTAAAATTGAAGATGATTTTGAAATTGGAGAAGAGATTGCCATTGAAGTAAAAATTGAAGATTTTGGAAGAAGAAACATTTTAGCTCTTCGTCAAAACTTGATTAATAAGATAATGGAACTTGAAAAAGATAACGTTTTCAAGAAATATAAAGATAAAATTGGTGAATTACTTACAGGTGAAGTATACCAAATTTGGAAAAGAGAGATGTTAATTTTAGATGAAGAAGGAAACGAATTAATCCTTCCTAAATCAGAACAAATACCAGGAGATTTCTTCAAAAAAGGAGATACAATAAGAGCGGTAGTAGAAAGAGTAGATCATACTAACAACCTACCAAGAATAATCTTATCAAGAACCTCTTCAGCATTCCTTGAGCGTTTATTCGAACTTGAGATTCCAGAAATATTTGACGGATTAATTACTATCAAAAAGATTGTAAGAACTCCTGGAGATAGAGCAAAAGTAGCTGTAGAGTCTTATGACGACAGAGTAGATCCTGTTGGAGCTTGTGTTGGAATGAAAGGAGCAAGAATTCACGGAATTGTAAGAGAATTAAGAAACGAAAATATTGATGTAATTAACTACACTGAAAACGTGCAGTTACTTATTCAAAGAGCTTTGAGCCCTGCAAAAGTTGGTTCAGTAGAACTAGTAGAAGACACAGGAAGAGCAAACGTATATTTACACCCAGACGAAGTATCTAAAGCGATTGGAAGAGGAGGACAAAACATTAAATTAGCTGGTAAATTAACTGGTTATGAAATTGATGTTTACAGAGAAGGAGCAGAAGATATTGAAGATGTTGATTTAGCAGAATTCTCTGATGAGATTGAAGCTTGGGTGATTGATGAATTAAAGGCAATTGGATGTGACTCTGCCAAGAGTGTAATCGCAATTGGAAAAGAAGATTTGGTAAAAAGAACAGATTTAGAAGATGAGACCATTGAAGATGTGTTGAATATTCTTAAGTCTGAATTTGAATAAATTTATTGGAATTAATCCAAATAAATTATATTTTTAAAAGAAAGAGTAAAAACAAAATTACTACATGGCGGTAAAGAGACTAAGTAAAATAGCAAAAGAGTTAAACGTAGGTATATCATCCTTGGTTGATCATTTAAAATCAAAAGGAGTTGATATCGAGTCTAGCCCGAACACCAAAGTTGAGGAGGTAAATTATAATATCCTTCTTGAAGAATTTGCTGATGCCAAGCTTGAAAAAGCAAAGGCTAAGGAAGTGGTGGCGAGCAGAGAGAAGAAACCTGAAGTTATAGTTAAAGCTCCTAAAGTAGAAGAAGAGGTAATCAAAGCAAAACCAGCTGAGATAAAAAGACCTGAAGTAATTGGAACTGTGGATTTAAATCCTAAGCCAAAGAAAGTGGAACCAGTAAAACCACCTGTTACTCCACCACCTGTAGAAAAGGCAAAGCCTGAGCCTACTCCTGCACCAGAACCTAAAAAAGCTCCAAAGAAAAAAGAAGAGCCAGAAACGATAAAAGCTACTGTTGAAAAACTAGCTAAACCGGAAGTTTTAGGTAAAATTGACTTGAACCCACCTAAAAAGGTGAAAAAAGTGGAAGAGGTAAAGAAAGAAACTCCTAAAAAAGTAGAGGTTGTAGCTAAGAAAGAAGTTGAAAAACCTGTTGTAAAAGCAGTTGAAAAACCAATTGAAAAAGTTACAGAAAAACCTGCTGCAAAAGCAACTGAGAAACCAGTTGAAAAGGCTGCCGAAAAGCCAGCTGAACCAGCCAAAAAAGTTACTCCAATAAAAGACGAAGATAAAACTATTGTTGCCAGAGCTGAAAAACTTACCGGAACAACAGTATTAGGAAAAATTGAACTTCCGAAAGAAAAAGAAAGAGAGCCTAAAGGAAAGAGAAAGAGAATTAAGAAAGTTAATGTTTCTAAATCTACACCAAACAGATCAGGTGGAGGTGAAAGAAGAAAAGGAACTGGTGCGAGAGGACCAAAACCTAAAAAGGCTGAAATTACTCCAGAATCTATCCAAAAAGAAATAAAAGAAACCCTTGCTAGATTAAGTAGCAAAGGTGGAGGAAAGAAAAAAGGAGACAAATACAGAAGAGATAAGAGAGCTGCAATAGCAGAAAAAAGAGATGAGGACATCTTGAAAAAAGATGAAGAAAGTAAAACATTACAACTTACTGAGTTTGTAACAGTATCGGATTTAGCTTCGCTAATGGATGTAACGCCAACAGCTGTTATATCTGCCTGTATGTCTCTAGGTATTTTTGCCTCTATAAATCAAAGAATAGATGCAGAGACGATCACAATTATTGCTGATGAATTTGGATTTGGTGTTGAGTTTATCTCTGCCGAAGATCAAATAGGAGTTGAAGAAGAAGAAATAATTGACTCTGAGGAAGACTTAATTCCAAGAGCACCAATTGTAACAGTAATGGGTCACGTAGATCACGGGAAAACATCATTACTGGATTACATTAGAGAAGCAAAAATTGCATCTGGTGAGGCAGGAGGAATTACTCAGCACATTGGAGCTTATAAAGTAACTGGGAAAGAAACAGGAAGACAAATTACTTTCTTAGATACACCAGGTCACGAAGCCTTTACTGCCATGAGAGCAAGGGGAGCTGCTGTGACAGATATAGCCATAATTATTGTTGCTGCGGATGATGCAATCATGCCTCAAACGAAAGAAGCAATTAATCACTGTCAAGCGGCAGGAGTACCAATGGTATTCGCGATTAATAAAATAGATAAAGAAGGAGCAAATCCTGACAATGTTAAAACTCAACTTGCAGCCATGAATTTATTGGTTGAAGAATGGGGAGGAAAATATCAATCAATGGATATTTCAGCTAAAACAGGAGTTGGGGTTGAAGATTTATTAGAAAAAGTATTACTTGAAGCAGAATTATTAGAATTAAAAGCAAATCCAGATAGAGCTGCACAAGGAACTGTATTAGAATCATCTTTGGATAAAGGAAGAGGATATGTTACAAACATCCTTGTAGAAAAAGGTACTTTGAAAGTAGGAGACATGATGCTTACTGGACATTATTATGGTAAAGTAAAAGCCATGCATAATGAGCACGGTAAAAAAGTGAAAGAAGTTGGACCTGCTACTCCAGTATCTATTATAGGACTAAACGGAGCTCCTAACGCAGGGGATAAATTTAATATCTTATCTGACGAAAAAGAAGCAAAACAAATTGCATCTAAAAGAGAACAACTACAAAGAGAACAAGGTGTTAGAACTAAGAAACACATTACTCTTGAAGAGATTGGAAGAAGACTTGCTATTGGAGACTTTAAAGAGCTTAACGTAATTGTAAAAGGAGATGTGGATGGTTCTATTGAAGCACTTACAGATTCATTACTTAAACTATCTACAGAAGAAATTGCTGTAAACGTTATACACAAGGCAGTAGGAGCTATATCCGAGTCTGATGTATTGTTAGCATCTGCATCTGATGCAATTATTATTGGATTCCAAGTAAGACCAACTGCACAAGCAAGAAGAATTGCTGAAACTGAAGAAATAGACATTAGATTGTATTCTATCATCTATCAAGCAATTGAAGAAATGAAAGATGCTATGGAAGGAATGTTATCTCCAGACATAGTAGAAGAGGTTCTTGGAACTGCCGAAATTAGAGACATATTCAAGATTTCTAAAGTTGGTACAATTGCAGGAAGTTACGTACTAGAAGGTAATATTACTAGAAGTGCTAAAGTAAGATTGATTAGAGATGGTATTGTTATCTATAACGGTAAACTTGCTACTCTGAAGAGATTTAAAGATGACGTGAAAGAAGTTAAGTTTGGTTACGAATGTGGTATAGCATTAGAGAAATTTAATGACCTACAAGTAGGCGATCAATTTGAAGCTTATCACGAAGTTGAAGTTGCTAAAAAATTAAAATAATTTATCCGCTATCATGAGCAAACTAAAGACTTTTTTTAAACTAAAAAAATCTTCTTTTGAAACTGATGACGATATCAAATTATTCTTTATAAAACAATTTGGGGTTAAGCCAAAAAAGCTTGACCTCTATGTTCAAGCTTTTACGCATAAGTCTAAATCATTAGGATTTAATAACGAACGACTAGAATACCTAGGGGATACAGTTCTCTCAAGTATTGTTGTGTCGTATTTATACGAAAAATTCCCTAAAAAAAACGAAGGACAATTAACTGTTCTTACCTCTAAACTTGTTAGTAGAAAAAAACTAAATGAAGTAGGAGAACTCTTAAAACTAGACAACCACATTATAGCTATAGAATATGATTTTGGATACAAAAACATATTGGGTAATACTTTTGAAGCAATAATTGGTGCTATTTATCTGGATCATGGTTTTGATAAAACCAAAGAAGCGGTAATTCGTGGATATTTAGATAAGATTGACTTAGAAAGAATAGACGAAGAAGAAACAAACTTCAAAAGTGTATTAGTTGTATGGGGTCAAAAAACTGGAAACAAAGTAGTTTTTAAAGGAAAAAAATTACCCGAAACAGGTAAATACAAAAGTACTCTTTACATCAATGGAAAGAAAATAAGTTCTACCGCCAAAGAATCTAAAAAAGAAGCTGAACAAATAAATGCCGAACGAGCTTTATCCACATTACTTCTTAGAGACTAAAACCCTAATTACAATATTATTGTTTATTACAGAATAAAAAAGTTAACCTAATTGATTTAAAAGCAAAAGCTAAACAGTGCGATCTTGTACGGTTTTATTATTTTCACAAATACATATCACTGCCTCGTATAGTTGATGCACTTGAAAAAGAACAAAGTAAGGACAAGACCAATAAACCGTCTTTCTTTTCACAATTTATATTAACTTTGCATTCATCATTAAAAAAATTTCTTAGTTCATGAGCGACTCAATCAAGCACGAATGTGGAATAGCCCTTTTGAGGCTTAAAAAACCACTAGATTTTTACCTTGAAAAATATGGTACAGCATTTTACGGATTAAGAAAAATGTATCTCCTTATGGAGAAGCAGCATAACAGAGGCCAAGATGGTTCTGGATTAGCTAACATCAAATTAGATATGGATCCTGGAACAAGATACGTTAGCAGATCTCGTTTTACAGGAAACAACAACATTCAAAGAGTATTCGAACACATCAATGCAAGGTTTGATAACCTTACAGATGAGCAGTTGAACGATACTGAATGGTTGAAACAAAACAAAGCATTTACTGGAGAAGTATTTTTGGGTCACTTGAGATACGGAACTTACGGTAAAAACAGTGTAGAAAACACACACCCTTTTCACAGAGCAAATAACTGGATGACTAAGAACTTAATCTTAGCCGGAAACTTCAATTTGACAAACGTAGATGAATTATTTGATGTTTTGGTAAACATTGGTCAACATCCAAAAGAAAAATCGGATACGGTTACTATCTTGGAGAAAATTGGTCATTTCTTGGATGAAGAAAATCAATTACTTTTTGAGAAATACAAAGCTCTAGGGTATGATTATCAAAAAATTACTGAATTAATTATTCAAAACATAGACATACAAAGTATCTTAAAAAACTCTTCTGTTGATTGGGATGGTGGTTATGCAATGGCTGGTATTTTAGGTCATGGTGATACTTTTGTATTTAGAGATCCAAACGGAATAAGACCAGCTTACTGGTACGAAGATGACGAAATTGCGGTTGCCACATCTGAGCGCCCAGTGATACAAACTGTATTTAATGTTCCTTTGGAAGATATTAAAGAAGTAACTCCTGGTAGTGCTTTAATATTTAAGAAAAATGGGGAGGTTTTTGAAAAAGAAATCTTAACTCCAAAAGTAAAAACTTCTTGTTCTTTCGAAAGAATCTATTTCTCTAGAGGAAGCGATAAAGATATTTACAATGAAAGAAAAGAATTGGGAAAAAAATTAGTTCCACAAATCTTAACTTCTATTGATCAAGATTTGAGAAACTCTGTATTTACTTTTATTCCTAACACGGCAGAAACTGCATTCTACGGAATGATAAAAGGAATAGATGCTCACTTGAATCAAGTAAAAATTAACGAAATTCAAGCCTTAGGAGATAACAAAACTCCTGAAGCTTTAAGAGAGATATTAGAATTTACTTACCGTGCAGAAAAGATTGCTATAAAAGATGCCAAACTAAGGACTTTTATCACGCAAGATGACGACAGAGATGAATTAGTTGCTCATGTATATGATTTAACTTACGGTACCGTAAACGAAGGGAAAGACAACTTGGTTGTAGTTGATGATTCTATTGTTAGAGGAACTACCTTAAGAACTTCTATTCTTAAAATGCTAGGTAGATTAAAACCTAAGAAGATTGTTGTGGTTTCTTCGGCTCCACAAATTCGTTACCCAGATTGTTACGGAATTGACATGAGTAAAATGGGAGACTTTATTGCTTTTCAAGCGGCTGTAGCTTTATTGAAAGAAAGTGGCAGACAATCTGTAATTGATGATGTATACAAGCAGAGTATTGCTCAAGCAAACCTTCCTAAAGAAGAAATGAGAAACTTTGTTAAAGATATTTACGCACCATTTACTCCGGATGAAATTTCGGCAAAAATTGCAGAAATTCTTACTCCAGAAGGATTGGGAGATATAGAAGTTGAAATAATCTACCAAACTTTAGAAGGATTACACGCTTCTTGTCCTGAGAACTTAGGAGATTGGTATTTTTCTGGTGATTATCCTACACCTGGAGGAAACAAAGCCGTGAATCAAGCATTCATTAACTATTACGAAGGAAAGAACGTGAGAGCGTACTAAATAACTGTTTTTTTTTCGACCCGTTTCATTTCAGCATTTTTGAAAAGAAACGGGTCGTTTTTTTTGCCTTATTTTTTCCAATCTACTTGGTAACTAAAGCCAATTAATAGCCGCAAAGAGCTAATAATTCATGACAGGAAGCCAA
>CAXIAX010000079.1:0-12103 GCA_964021785.1 uncultured Flavobacteriales bacterium | reverse complement strand
CGGCTCTTGTAGAACTGTTGAATTAAACCAATTTAAAAACAGATCCTCTTTTGCAAAGGTACTTCGCAAACTAAAATCTAAAGAAAATGCATTTAATTGCAAAGAATGCACAGAGGCTCAAATTAAGATCAAAGAAAACGAAACAAGCATAAGAGAAATAAAAGAAAAAGAGTATCAAGTTATCGTTTTTGCGAAAGCTATTGAAGAAAAAAATTGGTTAAAGCTGAATAAATTTTTTCAGGCAGTTTTGAAAAGCTGTATAGATTTTAATGATTTCGAAAACTTAAAGAAATACTATAAACAAAGATTAAGCGAATCTAATTATCCAAATCTTTTTGATGCTTTGAAACAACTTGAATTAGAGAGTCTAGTTAAATTAACATATTCTGACAATGAATACATTTCTGACTATTGGCTACATCCTAATATTTATGATCTGGATTTTAAAACAGCCTCAATCGATTCAAAAAAAAATAATCCCATTGTAGATGAATTCAATCAAATCTCACATAAAAAAGAATTAAAATTTAGGTTAACCGTTAATGATATTAGTAACTTGCCAAACAAACCTAAATTTGCAGGCACTATAAAATTCCCAAAATCAATAATTTTAAACACTGACATTAAGTACACATTTGGCATGTGGCATAGAGAGAATGATCAAATGTATTTAACAATTATTCCTACTGATAATATTGTGAATTCTCCAATTCAAAAAAAACTATCAGAAGAGCCTAAACATATTCAAGAAGCTATAAATAATTATTTTAGCCAAGTTGCTAAAAATCTTAATCGAAAATAAATATTAAAGTTCATTAAGACTACAGCACCCCCACTCCCATCCAATATAGCTGTTTTAGGCAATTATAAATGGACTTGGAGACCAAACAACATCAAAATTTGGAAAATGCCTTAAAAGAGATTAGTCTTGGTTAAGATAACTAAATACTCAAACATAAAAACTACTTTTCCCTAATGTCATTTACGTTTTTATTCATCCTATGCCTAACAACTTTCCGGAATATAAATTTTTTAAAACCTCCCATTTCCTGTTGATGTTTTGAATAAAATTCATCAGGTGTGTCAAATAATCCAAAATCTTGGTTTATTCCTTTATCTTGAATAAATGTATTATTCAAGTTCCAATCAATTGGTGGGTTTTTAAAGTTATCCGTAAATACACCAAAACCACAAAAAGTAGTTTTACAATCTTTGTTGATTTCTTGTAATTTTTTTAAATATTCTTTGTCAAGAATAACCCCTTCAAGAAAATACCATTCATTATTTAAATAAATTTCAACCCAACTATGCAAAATATTCTTTGGAGAGAGTTTATACCAAATTCCGCTAATCGCTCCTTTTTGTAGGGCTTTATTAATTGTAAAGCCGTGTATTCTATTAGGTATATCAGTAGCCCTTAAAAGAGCCATCAGTAAAGTAGCTTTTGTATTACATTGTCCATAGCCGTCTTTTAGAACCTCTGAGGCAGTTATATCATCAGCTATATTATATCCAAATTTTATCTCATCTCTGACGAAGTTATAAATTGATTTAACCTTTTCATTAGACTCCATATTCATCCATTTTTTCTTTTTAACCAATGATTGAATTAAAGGATGTGAGTAGTTTAATATTTTTGTTTCTTTTAAGTAATTATTCATTCTATTTTTTTATTTAATTCCAATTCATTCTTTGCAATCTAATCGCATTGAGTATTGCCAAAAGAGCAACTCCAACATCAGCAAAAACAGCTTCCCACATAGTAGCCAAACCTCCTGCTCCTAGAATTAGCACAATAACTTTAATTCCAAATGCCAAGAAGATATTCTGCCAAATTATTTTCTGTGTAGTTCTTCCTATTTTTATTCCTGTTGCAATTTTAGAGGGTTGATCGGTTTGAATTATAACGTCAGCAGTCTCGATAGCCACATCACTTCCAAGACCTCCCATTGCAATTCCTACATCACTTGCTGCAATTACAGGAGCATCATTAATTCCATCCCCAACAAAAGCTACTAGTTTAGATTTATCTTTTTTTAGTTCTTCAACCTCATTTAATTTATCCTCTGGCAGTAAACCTCCTTTTGCGTAATCAATATTTAATTCTTTTGCTACCTGTTGTGTAATGGAATCTTTATCGCCTGAAAGCATAATTATTTCTTTTATTCCAACACTTCTTAATAGGTTTATACTCTGCTTGGCATCCTCTTTTAACTCATCTGCAATGGTAACATAACCTGCAAATTCGCCATCTATTGAAAGAAGAACTATACTCTCAACAATACCGTTTATTTCACTTGGTGTAGAAATATTAAATTGTTCCATTAACTTACCATTACCAACTGCTATTACTTTTCCTTCAATAGTTCCAGTTAGTCCTTTTCCTGCAATCTCTTTAATATTTATAACTTCAAGTAGAGAAGAATCTTTGTCATACTCCATAATTGCTTTAGCAATTGGATGTGTTGATTTAGATTCAATAGCCATTAGTTGTTTCATGAAATCAACCTCAGAGGTAGAATTAAATATCTTAATCTCTTTAATCTTAAAAACACCTTTTGTAAGTGTCCCTGTTTTATCCATTACAAGGGTATTTATTTTGGATAGCTGGTCAAGAAAAGTAGCACCTTTAAATAAGATTCCATTTTTAGAAGCTGCGCCTAATCCTCCAAAATAACCTAATGGTATTGAGATAACTAAGGCACAAGGGCAGGAGATAACTAAGAATATTAATGCACGGTATAACCATTCACTAAATATGTATTCTTCTACAAAAAAGTAAGGAATAAAACATATTGCAATAGCTAAATAAACTACAATTGGTGTGTAAATTTTAGCTAATTTTCTTATCAGTAATTCTGTTTTGGATTTACGAGAAGTGGCATTTTGAACTAATTCTAAAATTCGAGAAATAGAACTATCATTAAACAACTTAGTTACTTTAGCTTCAATTACACCTTCTAAATTAATTGAACCCGCTAATATTTTCTCTCCTTTGATTAAACTTTGTGGTTTACTTTCTCCTGTTAATGCAGAAGTATTTAAACTCGCTTTATCAGAAATTAAAATACTGTCTAACGGTACTTTCTCTCCAACTTTTATTTGAATTACTTCATCAATCTCAACAGTTTCAGGGTTTATTTCTTGATACTTTCCATCTCTGTAAACATTGGCTATTTTAGGTCTTACATCTAAAAGATCTTTAATATTATTTTTAGCTCTATTAACTGCTGCCGATTGAAATAATTCTCCTATTGCATAAAACAGCATAACAGCAACACCTTCGGGATATTCCCCAATTGCCATAGCCCCAATAGTTGCAATACTCATTAAAAAAAACTCTGTGAATACTTCTCCTTTTTTAAGTGACTGGCACGCTTCTTTTAGTACAGGTAACCCAACAGGAAGATAAGCTGCAACATACCATACAATTTTTATCCAACCCTCAAAAAAAGGAGCTTTAAAAAGATGTTCAATTATTAATCCACTTAAAAGTATAACAAGACTTATAATAGCTGGGTAATATTCTTTCCAATTATTAGCATTGTCGTGTGAATGTTCATCTTCGCTAAGGTTAGTTTGTGATGAATCTTTACTATTTATTTTTTCTTCTAAGGAACAGCAAGCTTCCTCATTGTTTAGTTTATTCGTGTCTTTTTTCATAAGGATTTATTTTTTTATTCCAGTTGCAACAAAAACACCTCCTCTATTAAAAGAAGTGTTTACGGAGAATGTTTGAACTTTAGTTTCTAAATATTGATATAACGGTCGGTTAACTTCTCCTTTACCTATCCACTTAATAAACTTTCCTCTCAAGGTTGGTTTAGGGAGATACCAATCCATGATAACTATTATTCCTCCGGGTTTTAAAATGTTAATCATATTGTCAATTATATCTTGCCAATCAGGAAAACCAGAGAGCCCTAAATCACATAATATTGTATCTATTTCTCCATTTATTTCTACATTATGATTAAGCCATTCTGAATTAACTTCTCTAGCATCACCAATAAGAAGTTGAGTATTTTCATAATTATATTTTTTGACTTTAAGCTTAGCCTTTTCAAGCATACCTGGCGATAAATCAACACCTATTATCTGACCACTATTTTCTAGGTATTTTTGAAAATATTCCAAATTTTGACCTGTACCAATTGGCAAGTTTAGAATTGTGTCATTCTTATTAAGTTTAAGTTGTTCAATCGCATATTTTCTCGCTTTATGGTAATACCATTTTGGGGAGAAAACATCATATATTTTTGAAAAACTATTATAATATGTAATATCCATTGTGTAAGTTTTTAATGTTCGTGTTCTAATTCTCCTGCTTTTGATTGTGCATTAACATAATATGCCCCTTTAGTTACAATCTTCATACCCTCTGGTATGATTTCTAGTAACCGTACTGCTGTGAAACCATTACTTGTTGCACCAGTAATTACCCTGATTTTTGTAAATTCAGTTTCTTTTTCCTCTTTATTTGCTGCATAAATGAAAGTGTCATTTCCATCTCTTATTATGGCATTTTCTGGAACTGCTTTCGAGTCATTATCGTTAAGCCAAATCTTAGCATTAATGAATAAATCTTTAAGGAATGTTGGTTTTTCTCCTTCCAGATGCCCATGAATTCTAACTGTTTTAGTTTCTATATTAAATTCTTTCCCAATTACACTGATTTCTCCTGTGTAAATTTTATTTCCTAGTGCAGGAACTGTATAACTTATCTTCTGTCCGACTTTAATTACAGAAATATCCTTTTCAAAAACATCTAACTCAAGATGTAAGTGATCAGAAGAAATAATTTCCATAATTGGGTTAGAAGGTATGGCATACATGCCATTGTGCATATTAATCGAAGAAATATAACCACTCATTGGGGCTCTTATTGGTATTCTTTCGCTCAAAGAATTAGGAGATAAGTTACTTGTTGATATTCCTAAATACTGTAATTGTTTTGAAAGAGACTGCGTTTTCGCCTTTAAAACATTTACTTCTGCTTGAGCCGATTGTAAGCTTTTTGAAACTCCAGCATCCGCATTAACTAATTCTTGTTGTCTTGTTAGGTTAAATTCTTTGAGTTGTAAATTTGCTTTTGATTCAAGGAATTCTTGTTGTTTAATCAAAAAACTAGTGTTAGATAAATAGGCTATTAACTGGCCTTTTTTAATATAATCACCTTCGACATATTTTCTTGTGTCTTCTACAATTCCTTCAGCTTTAACAGATACTGCAGAATAGCCATTTGGCGGTAAGCCAATTACTCCAGTTGACTTAATAAAGTCATTAACTTTTAAAGTTGAAAAACCACCTAATTCTAAACCAATAGCTTCAATTTGCTTAGCAGTTAAATGAATTATCTCATCCTCTTCACCATGATTGGAATGTTCATCTTCTTCCATATGACTTCCTTCGTTTGCCCCATGGTCATGTTCATCATCATCATTATGAGTTTCTTTGTGAGAACCATGGTCGTGACCATCCTCTTCGCTCTGAGTTTCCTCTAGTTTACTGTGGTCGTGTCCATCCCCTTCTTCGTGCTTAGTGTTACAAGAAGTGAGAAAAAGGACGGTTAGTAAAATAATTACTGATACTATATATTTTATTTTATTTTTCATGATTAAATTTTTTATTGATTGTTGATTAACTGATAATCTGCAACTGCCTTGTTGTAAGACATAATTTGATACCAATAATTACTGCTATTATTAGCTACTAATTGAAGTGTGTTTAATAATTCTAAATATGATATTTCACCCGCTTCATAATTTAACTGAGCAATTTGTATCATTTTGGGATTTGTAGATTCTATTTGTTCTTTATAGATTTTAACTCCTTCATTGTATAAATTTATGGAAGCTTCTGCTTTTGCTATTCTTTGTTTCAAGTCGAGTTGCTTACTTTCATTAAGCTCATTTATCATTTTAACTTGAATTTGTTGTGCAGCTATCTTTTGCTTTGTTTGTCCTCTAAAAATATTGAACGAAACTCCTACCTGTGCACCACTATACCATCCTCCCGAATAAAAGTTTTGTGCTGCATAACCAACATTGAAATCAGGTTTAATAGATGATTTTATAACATTAATTTTTGCCACTTCAATAGCACTATTTTGTTCATTTATTCTTAAATAAATATTAGAGTCCAACGACATATTTGGAATGTAGTTTTCTTTATAAATAGAATCAACTCTAGTTACTGAAGTACTTGAATTCAAAAGCAATTCAAACTGTTGGTACAACAAGGATAGTTCAATTTTATTCTGCCTAAAAAGTAAATTAAACTCATTCCATTTTGATTGAAGTGAAAGCAATTCAATTTGGTTCGTTTCTCCTGCTTTAACCCTAGCTTTAGCCCTGTTGTAGTTTGTTAAATATGTTTGTGATAATGAGACATATAAAGTGGATAATTCTTGCTTATTCTGAATTTCATAATACAGATATTTAACTTTCCATTTCAGTTCATTTGCTATCACTAGTTGAGTAAGTGCACTTTGATTAACCAGTTTTTCTTGAAGCTCATTTGCAGACTTTGTTACACCCGGATTAGGTATATTTTGTACTACACTTATTTGATTTACTTGTTGCCCAAAATCTCTATCGACTAAAGCATCTCCTTGATATGAAATATCTGTGCTTCCCAAACTATATTTCATTTTTAGAGCTTCATTTTTCTCAACTTCCAACTTAGCAGCTTTTATATCTGGGTGATTTCTCAAAGCTATATTAATAGCACTATCTAATGATAATGTTTGTGTTTGAGAAAACGAATTACTAGTCAAACCAACCAACATAATACTAACTATTACTGTTGTAGGAACTTTACTTTTCTTAATGCTCCAACTTTCCAACCAATAGTATAGAATAGGAAGTATAACCAATGTTAAAAATGTTGCAGTTAACAATCCACCTATAACAACAGTTGCAAGTGGTCTTTGAACTTCTGCTCCACCCGAAGAGGATAAAGCCATTGGTAAAAAACCGAGAGAAGCAACAGAAGCAGTCATTAGTACAGGTCTTAACCTTACTTTTGTTCCAACTATTATTCTTTCTTTTAAATTCGTCATACCTTCTTGTTTTAACTGATTAAAATATCCTATTAATACTATTCCATTTAATACGGCTACACCAAAAAGAGCTATAAACCCAATTCCTGCCGAAATACTAAATGGCATTCCTCTCAACTCTAAAGCCCATATACCACCAATTGCTGATAAGGGAATTGCTGTAAATATTAAAGCAGCTTGAGATAGTGAACTAAATGTGAAATACAACAAAATAAAAATTAAACCTAAAGCAATAGGCAAAGCAATTGAGAGCCTAGCATTGGCCGCTTTGAGGTTTTCAAATTGTCCTCCGTAAGTAAAATAGTACCCTGCTGGTAATGTTACTTTAGAATTTAATTCTTTTTGAATGTTTTCGACTAATGTTTCCACATCAGTATCTCCCACATTAACACCAATAACAATTCTTCTTTTAGTGTTTTCCCTTGAGATTTGCATAGGAGCATTTACCAAATTAATATCAGCTACATTGATTAAAGGAATTTGGGTTCCGTTTTCTAAGGAAATAAACAAATTTTCTACATCCTGTTGACTCGTTTTGAATTGTTCATCCAACCTCAAGACTAGATCAAATCTTTTCTCTCCTTCATAAATTACTCCTGCTTTTTCTCCTGCAAAAGCAGTTCTTATTACTTGGTTTACATCTTTGATATGAAGTCCATATTGAGCCATTTTATCATACTTATAAGCAACAATAATTTGAGGCATTCCAATTGTTTGTTCCACATTAACAGTTGCAACTCCATTCAGATCTTTAATTAAGTTTTCCGCTTCTTTGGCTTTTAAATAAAGAGCATCCAAATCCTCTCCAAATAGTTTAATTGCAATGTCTGCTTTGGTTCCAGTCATTAATTCATTAAATCTTAACTGTATAGGCTGCGAAAATTCATATCCTACACCTGGAATGTCTTTTAATGATTCTTCAATTTTTTCAAACATACTTTGCCTATCAGATGCAGAAACCCATTCACTTTTTGGTTTCATAATTAATGTTCCATCACCAATTTCTACTGGCATAGGATCCGTAGGAATTTCAGCACTCCCAATATTGGTTACAACTTCTATTATTTCAGGAAAATCTTTGAGAAGTTTTTTCTGAATCATTTTTGAAGTTTCTATACTTTGAGAAAGTGAGCTTCCTGGAGGTAGGATTTGTTGTATCGCTAAATCACCTTCTTCTAAAGTTGGTATAAACTCTCCTCCCATCCTACTAAAAGCAAATGCACTTATTAGAAATAATAATATAGTTGCCCCTACAAATGTTTTTTTATAAGCTAGAGCTTTACTCAAAATTGGAGCATAACCCCTTTGGAAAAAATCTATAATTTTATCTGCTATTGTTCTCTTATTTGACACTTTCTTATTCAAGAATAAAGCCGCCATCATTGGAACGTAGGTTAATGATAATATTAAGGCTCCTGTAATTGCTAGCATAACCGTTTGAGCCATAGGCTTAAACATTTTACCTTCAATTCCTACTAAGGCCAAAATTGGTATATATACCATTAAAATAATTATTTCACCAAATGCAGCTGAGCTTCTTATTTTTTGAGATGAAGAAATTACTTCATCATTTATTTCATTTTGAGTAAGCATTTTACCTGAGTGTTTCACTTGAAGTCTATGTACAATTGCCTCTACAATTATTACAGCTCCATCCACAATCAATCCAAAATCAATAGCACCCAAACTCATTAGATTAGCACTTATACCTAAAAGGTTCATCATTGATACTGCAAAAAGCATTGCAAAAGGAATTACAGAGGCAACTATTAACCCTGCCCTCCAATTACCTAATAGCAAGACAAGAATAAATATTACGATTAACCCTCCTTCTAAAAGGTTTTTTTCTACTGTTCCAATTGCAGTTTTGACCAGTTTATCTCTGACTAAATAGGGTTCTAGTACAACACCTTCTGGTAAAGATTTCTGAACTTGAATAACACGCTCTTTTACTAAAGCTGTAACTTCTGAAGAATTTGCTCCTTTAAACATCATTACTCTACCCCCAACAGCTTCTTCACCATTTCTTACCAAAGCTCCATATCTAGGTGCTTTCCCAAATTTAACAGTTGCAATATCCTTAATAAGGACAGGGATATTTCCATTATTTTTAATTACTACATTGCCAATATCATCCATTGATTTTGCAATGCCTTCTGATCGGATGTAATAAGCATTGGAATTTTTTTCTATATAAGCTCCACCCGTATTCTCATTGCTTTTTTCTAAAGCAAGAAATACTTCTGAAATACTTATTCCAGTAGATTTTAATATGTCAGGATTAATTGCAACTTCATATTGCTTTAAATAACCTCCCATTGAATTTATCTCGGCTACACCTTCAATACCTAAAAGTTGTCTTTTTACAATCCAGTCCTGAATTGTTCGCAGCTCCATTGCCGAAAATTTGTCTTCAAATCCCTCTTCTGGTCTAATTACATACTGGTATATTTCACCTAATCCAGTAGATATTGGAGTCATTTCTGGTATTCCAAGACCAGTTGGAATAGCTTCTTGAGCAGAATTAATCCTTTCTCCTACTAATTGTCTAGCAAGATAAATATCATACCCTTCCTCAAATACAACTGTAATTGTAGAAAGTCCAAATCTGGAAGTTGACCTTATCTCTTCCACTTGTTGTAGATTTTGTAAAGCAAGTTCGACAGGAGTTGTAATAAATTGCTCTATTTCCTGAGTAGCTAGGGTTGGAGAAATAGTGATTATTTGAACCTGATTATTTGTGATGTCTGGAACCGCATCAATTGGCAATTGACGAATAGAGTATATACCCCATATCGTTAAGGCAGCCATGAATAGCCCTATCATAAACTTATTCTTTACAGAATAAGAGATTATTTTATCAAACATAAAGATGTGTTTTATAGTTTAAACTCGAAAATTAGAATAGATAAGACGCAGTTATCCATTGATTTTTGTTTAAGCTAAGCTTGGCGGATGCCATACCCCTCCTAAGAATTGAAAGGTGTAATTAAATGAATAATTATCTTTGTAAGTATCATTAATACTAGATTCTTCTTTTTTAAAGATAAAAATTTGAGGAGCGTATACATTTACTCCACAACATTGACAGCCACAAAATGGCGGGCAATCATCTTCATCATTATCGTGATCATGAGAATGATTGTCAATTAGGGTCAATGAATCATCTCCATGATGTCCTGCATTTGATTCCAAAGAATCAGTGCATGGCATCAGTGATAATGCAAAAATGTAGACAGTTAATATGTATGCAATTATTTTCACTTTTCAAATATATATAAATTCCTTTGCAAGTGAGTTGCAAAGTTTATTTACAAGCCGAACAGATTCCTTTAATTACCATATTTGCTTGTTTCATCTCAAAGTTTTTAGGCAATTCTATTGTTGGGATATTAAGGTTTGTTAGACAAAATGTTTCTTTACATAAATTGCAATGAAAGTGATAATGTAAATCTATTGGAGAACAACTACATCCTTCTAAACATAAAGCATACTTGAGATGCCCAGAGCCATCTTCTATACTATGAACTATTTTGTTTTCCTCAAATGTTTTTAAAGTTCTAAAGATCGTGCTTTTATCTGCACTTTCTAATGCTAATTCAATATCTTGAAGAGAAACAGTCTTATTTTGTTCGGTCAAAAACTTCAAAACCAAAAGACGCATTGCTGTTGGTTTGATTGAATTGTCTTTAAGTTTATGTTCAAATTTTTTATTCATTTAATTCAAATAAGTGTTACTTCCTATTATATAGGTATAAATATTTATTTCTTGTTTTCATTTACGTATTTATAAAGTGTTGGTTTAGACACTCCCATTATATCGCAGATTTCTGAAATACTGTGTTCTTTTTTTTCATAAAGGCTTTTCAATAATTTAATTTTGTTATCATTTAATAATTTTGGTCTGCCACCTATTCTCCCTCTAGCTCTTGCAGCTTTCAATCCAGCCTGAGTTCGTTCACTTATGAGATTTCTTTCAAATTCAGCCAATGCACCAAATAAATGGAATACCAATTTTCCTACTGAAGATTTAGTATTTATACTTTCTTGAACACTTTCAAATGCAATTCCTTTTTCTTCAAAGTATTTAATCCAATCTATTAAATCTTTTAACGATCTACCTAATCGATCAAGTCTCCATACTACTAATGTATCACCTTCTCTTATGAAATTTTTCATTTCATTTAATCCGGGTCTTTCGGATTTTGTACCTGAGACTTTATCGTAAATAATCTTTTCACAACCCACTTCTTTTAGTGCGTCTTCTTGTAGTTCAAAATTTTGTTCCAGTGTAGAAACTCTTACATATCCAATTTTCATGTTTAAAGTTAAGAAACTTATCTCAGACTATAATAAATATACTTTGAATAATTTACTGAGTTTATTAACTTTTGTAAAATAATGAATACGTTTTCGGAGAATTAAAAATAATTAGTAAATAAAACGAACGTTTTCTTTACTCGTCATTTTTTTGTTGTTGCTGATATTTTATATCCATAATATTATTATGAAGAGCTCCAAAATTTTTGCAAAGTTTATGTAGACTTGAATGTGTAGATTTACTTTTTAAACCATAGGCTATACATATAGCTGAAACTTCAGATAAAGTTGGCTTTTCAAGTTCTTCCCACATATTAATCCTCCTATAAATTTCAGGCATACCATCTTTATCACTATTTACCCATTTAATTAAATTACTTCGGAAATAAACAGGCCCAGCCAAAATAATACCAGTGTTTTCAGAAGTTTCATCTCTTAATTCATGAATGTATTCTAACATTTTTGGAGTAAACTTCCCAGCTTCATCAATTATTAATAGATTTTTTTCATTTTTATTCTTTAAAATATTTGCAATTTTTTGAATTAAATAGTGAAGTTGTATCCCCTGATCTTGGTCAGGAACCCCCATATTCTGTAACATTTTTGAATAGAAAACCTTAGGTCTCATACTTGGTTGCACCTTAACATAGTAAGTGTTTTGATCGTTTTTATAATAATACTTAAGGGCTGTTGTTTTTCCCGCGCCAGGAAAACCAATCA
>CAXIAX010000078.1:0-12369 GCA_964021785.1 uncultured Flavobacteriales bacterium | reverse complement strand
TTGTTGAATAATAATGAGTTTCTACGCATGGAAGATAGCTTGCCGAATCACAACCAAATACGACATTATCAAATGAATCTTTTTCAACTACAATACGAGATATGATTCTGCCTGTTCCTTTATCATACACTCTTAAATACTGTAAAGAGTCTGGTGCAGCCATGCCGTAACACTCCCTAAACATCTTTAAACTAACTTTAAAATGATTATCGCTAACTTGCTCAACTTGAATGTCGCCACCATAAATATGGGTTGACTTGACATAAAATGATGTTATAAAGAATAAAAGAAGAAGAGTGTACTTTTTCATAATTTAATTATTTTTATTGTTTTTGAAATGTTTTTTGCTTCAACTACTAAAAAGTAGTTTCCTGAAGGAATATCCGATAAGTCTATTTCAAAACTAGATAAGCCAATTTCATCTCTTTTCAAAACTAATTCACCTCCAGAACTTAGTAGTTTACAAGATTTAAACGTTTCACTATCTAGAGTTTTAATTTTAAGGATGTCAATAACTGGATTAGGGTAAGCAATGGTTATTATTTTATTTAACTCTCCTTTCTCAATTCCTAAACTATTAATATTTATACATTGTGAAGTATCTGTACAGCCATATTTTGTAACGGCTAATGCATAATTACCATTGGAAGGAATTGTAAAATAGTATCCTGTGTCACCCACAAAGGGTAAATATCCATTATTACAATCTAGCCACTGTAAAACTGAAATAGAATCGTTTGCTCTAAGGTATGGATATACCAAAGTAACCAATGTGTTAACTGTATCTATCACAATCTCATAAACACTATCGCAACCATTATTCGTGTCAGTATAATAATCCCTATAAACCCCTCCTTTGGTTATTTGTTTGTTTCTCCAAATCAAAGGGAGGCTGCATTGCATAAAAAAATTACTGTCTTTTAATTGGCAATTATTTTCTGCTGCTCCAATATCTCTTATCCCAATTATTACTCTGTTTTGAGCATCTGATGTATCTGGTGTATTTCCTTTGTTAATTGCAACACTCCCATTATTTGGCATTCTTGTTTTTGCAAATCCACCATTGTTTTGAAATGGACCAATATTAAGTGCAGAATCTGAAACATTAAGATAATCGGTTGTAACGAAATTAAAATTAGAATCATCAATAACATTAAACCCTCCAGAATTGATAATAGTAGTATCGCCAAAGTTACCCCCTATGTTGTTTGAGTATATCGTGTTAGTTGATGTAGCCTGATAATTGGGGCTATACAATTTGACAGCTCCTCCTCCCACAAGTGCCGATTCGTTTTTATAAACTGTTGTATTTTTTATAGAAAAGGTAGATAAATCTGTGTTATACTGCGAATAATTTATAGTTGCATTAATTGCACTTCCTTCTCCTTTTGATTTGTTTTCTTCAAAAGTACTTCGGTTAATTTTCACAACATAATTACACTGAGAACTGTAATAAGGACGAATATATAATGCTCCTCCCCTTGTACCCGAAGAGTTTTTGTAAAATGTACACTCGTCTACATCTGCTGAAACGTAAAAATAAGATCTCAAATACATTACTCCTCCGGAAGAATCGGCATGGTTGTTTTCAAAATTACATTGTTTTATAGAATAAAACCCTCCAAAAGAAGCTGAACTACTATATGTAACACCTCCATATCCTGAAGAATTATTTTTAAACTCATTACCAAAGAGTGTTACGTTTCTACAAACTAAAACTCCCCCATTCCAAACAGAATGATTTCCTTCAAAATAAGAATTAGAAATAATCATTTTGGGTGAACCCGTGAAACCCATATTAAAGACTCCGCCATTATAATTTGCCGAATTATTAACAAATGTGCTGTTTTCTGCCATAATTAGGTAGTTTGAATGAACAACACCTCCGCTAGAATTGGCATGATTGTTTTTGAAAATAGAATTAGTAATGGAAACACTTTGAGCATAAATAGCACCTCCACTTAACCCAATGTTATTGTTAATAATCGAATTTCGGATGAATAGGGTGTCGTTACTACTAGAGTTTACACTAATTGCACTACCGTATCCAGTTATTCCTTCGTTCGCGTTTATCAAACAAACACTATCAAAAATAATTTTATAATTATTGGTTTGGTATGGTATATTAACTTTAAAAATTTGGGTTAAATTTCCTCCACTAATAAAAACTGTATCAGTAGCATTGTAAAGTCCCATTATCACAATCCTTTTATCTATAATAATTGCTGAATCTAAAAACACATATTGGCTTCCAAAGTTTATAAAGTTTGGATTAAACCTCACTGTATCACCATTGGCAGCTAAACTAATATTATGCCTAAGCGAACCTATTCCATTGTCCGAAATGCTATTTACAACAAATGTGGTTGCAAATAGTGAAACCGAAAATGTCAAAAATATTAATGTTGTTAAAACCTGTTTCATTGAGTTATTAATTTAATTGTAATAGACTCATTACTTGACTCTATATGGACATTGTATATGCCTGTTGCTAGCTCTTTTGGTAACGAAATCATCCTTTTGCTTTCCTCTATACCTTCTTCTTTATAAACCAACTTTCCAGATAAATCAGTTATCCGTATTTTTTTCGTTCCCTTCATTTTTCCAAATTCTACATTGAAAAAACCTTGAGATGGATTAGGGAATACCTTGAAATTCACCATGGATACCCAACGCCAATTACTAATAATACTACTGTATTGTAATTGGTTTTAGAAATGAACTTATTTGCAAGAGGGACTATAGTCAAGTTCAAAATTACAATACTATCGCATCCTCGTGAATTCATATTTGTATCTCTATAAACTCCAGATGCAGTATAAGTTACATTGTTATTAGAAAAATAGTATTGATTACAAGCTGTACGGTTTATCACTGTGGAACTGGGTGTATTGATGGTAAGAGTAAAAGTAAGTATACTATCACACCCTATGCTATTTACAAGTGTATCTCGATAAACTCCGTTTGTAGCGTATATTTTTCCGTTAGAATTCACATAACTATTACAGACGGAAATAGCGGTAGAATTTGTTGTTCCATGTAGGATAGAAAGGTACAAGGTATCGGTAGCATTGCATAGTCCATTATTAGCTAAAGTTTGTGTGTAAACACCTGTTTGATTATAGGGGGTTCCGTACCAGGTATATTCTTCGCAAGCTGTAACATGACTAGTTCCAGAAGTATCAATTATGAGGTGTAATTTATAAATAGAATCACATCCAAATTGTTTAAAACTAAAACTAGTGTAATCTCCTGAGGTACTGTAGTTGTTGTTTTTCCAAGTGTAATTAGAGCAGGTGATAACTGTATCGGTTTTATACAAATGGCAATTCCCTTCTGCCGACCCAATATCTCGCACACCTTTTTTAGGTCTGTTTTGTCCATCCGTTAAGTCTGAAATACTACTATTATCTAGTGCGTAACTACCTACAAGTGGCATTCTAGTTTTTGTAAACCCTCCATTGTTTGTCAAATCTCCAAGCAACAATAAAGCCGAGTCTGCCAGTAATGAATCGGTAATCAAATGGTTTCTAAATGTAGAATCTCCTATTAAATTATACCCCCTTGAAATAGTGTTAGAAGATATGTTTTCAATGTTATTATTGATTGAATTTAGTGCAATTATTGAGCTGTAACTATCTAATGAATCTACTTTACAGAAAACACCAGCTCCTTTTAATAAAGCTTTGTTATGAGAAATAGTTGCGTTTTTAATTTTTAATTTCCCGTTTCCATTTTTTAATGCCATGTGTATTCCTCCTCCATGGTTGGAAGCCTCATTATTGGTTATTGTTGACTTATGCACAATTAATTGCTGGTCGGTGGAGTAAATATAACCGCTAGAATCAATTGAAATTCCTCCTCCATTTTTAGCTTTATTATTATTTATAGTTGTGGAGAACAACTCTATGGATTTCATTCTATAACCATAAATTCCACCTCCATCTTTTAGGGCTACATTGTTATTTACTGTTGAGTTTTTCATTCTCAACAAGCCAGATACAAAACAAGCTCCTCCATTACTAGTTGCATTGTTGTTGAAAAATTGTGTAGAATCAATATAATTAGTATCATAGTAATCGGACGTATAGAACGCCCCTCCTTTATCTGCTTTGTTGGAGTTGAATTGTGAATTTTGTAAATCTACTTGATAGCGAACAAAAATTGCTCCTCCATTTGCGTAGCTTTCATTAGAAGTAAACTCTGTTTTATTTACATCAACAGAACCCGAATTTATTACACCTCCATTATTATGAGCCAAATTATTGTGAAAAGTGGCATTATTTGTTGTAGTGAGCGAAGCACGAGTCGTTACATTGTAAACAACACCTCCATATCTATTTGACGTATTATTTGAAACTTGGGATTTGTTTATTTCTACTTTTGAACCTCCAGGTGCAGCTCCAGCATCAGATTCTGAATAAATAACCCCTCCATCATTAATTGCAGAGTTATTCATCACTATAGAAGAATCTAATAGAACTTCCGAAAGGTTTAGATTTCCATTATAAGCATCTGCAAGACTATAAAAAGCTCCTCCACTTTGTCCACTAGAGTTGTTTTCTATAACACAATTGATGGCCTTTATTCGAGAAATTGCATTGGGATTTCCCGTATTTGTTGATTTTCCAAGTGAATAAGAAAAAGAATAAACTGCTCCTCCGTTTGTTGTTGCATGATTGTTCTTAATATTACACTGGTCAAAAACAATGTTTGAATTACTATAGGCGTTTCTAGTATTTGCGTAAGAACCACCTACACTATGCCTGGAATAAGAAAATATTGCTCCTCCATCTTCTGAAGAGCTATTATTTATGATGTCTGTTTTATAAAAATTAAATCTCGAATATCCCGAAACACCCACACTAGTATAAGAATACGATTCGGTAGAAAAAGCTCCTCCTTTTTTTGAAACATTATTTTTGAAAATTGAATTCGCTACCTCAACAGAAATGTTTAGGCTTTCCAGTTTTATTGCCCCTCCTTCATTTACAGCCTCATTGCGATCAAAAATCGAGTTTTTTATCTGGATTACACCCCCTTTGAAATAGATTGCTCCTCCTTCATAAACTGATTTATTTTCTGCAAAATAACTATTTGAAATTGACAAAGAATCGCCTTCAAAATAAAGAGCTCCACTTCCTAAAATATAAATATTAGTGTTTCCGGCAGAGTTTCCATTAATTAAAGAAACACTATCAAGAAAAAAGTTTTTGCTACTTTGTGCTGATAAATCGACTTCAAAAATTGGAATTAAAGAACTTCCGCTAATAAAAAGTGTATCGGTTAAATTGTATAATCCTTTTATAATTATCTCTTTTTGTATACTGATAGTTGATCCTAAAAAAATAGTATCCGACCCATTAGAGATTAATGAATCAACAAAACGAATTGTATCTCCTTTCTTTGCATTATCCACTGCAAACCTAAGCGAACCATACCCATTGTCTTGGGTATTTAAAACATAAAGTGTAGTGGGATAGACTCCAAAACAAGTAGGGTTGCTTACACATCCGTTTTCAGAAACGTAAACTGTGTATGTTCCGTTATATAGAACTTCATAATTTCTATTTATACCACTAAACTGTGGCCAAGCCAAATCACAGTTTCTCCATTGGTAAGTAGCATTAAGGTCATTGCTTGTTAATGTATTTCCGATTTTAGTAATAGTTGTGTCTAGAGTGGTGACAGCAATAGTTAAGGTATCAAAAGACCCACAACCTGCTAGAGATGAAAGAGCCTGATAGTAAACTCCACTTGTGGCGTAAGTTTTTCCATACCAGACAAAAGGTTTGCAACTTGCAACAGAAGATGCCGACAATGTGTCTATGAGTATATGAAAAGTAATAATACTGTCACACCCTTTAGCGTTTGGTATTGTATCTAAATATGTACCTGTAGTGTTAAATATTTTTCCTGATGGGGAAATAAAATTGGTGCAACTAGTATCATATCTAATAGATGAGGTAATTGAAACCAAGGTAAGTTTAAGTGTATCAATTCCTGAGCAACATGGAGTGGTTGAAAGTGGTTGATAATAAGTACCAGAATTTGTATAAGTAGTTCCATACCAAGAGAAGCTATCTCCACATACTATAGTCGTGAAATTTGTATTGGTATCAATAATTAATATTAAAGTGAAAATAGTATCACACCCTGATGCGTTTATTTCTGTCAAAATAAATGTTCCCGAAGTGTCGTAATTTTTACCTTTCCATAAATAAGATGCTGATGTAATAATTGTGTCTTTGTAATCAATTTGGCAATTATATTCAGCAGCTCCAATATCTCGAATTCCTAGAACTGGTCTGTTTTGGGCGTGCGAATTATCTGTGGGATTTCCTTTATTTATTGCAACTGAAGGAGGGTGTGGTATTCTAGTTCTAGTAACCCCACCATTAAGTGAAGAATATTGTCCTAAATTAACTTGAGATGGAATAATGTTTAAAGAATCGGAATTATTAGTTCCAATAATTGAATTATAAGAAAATAAATTATTTCCTCCTGAAGATATTTTTATTGAATCATTATTAAAAATATAGTTAGTATCCGTGGATAACAGTATACTACTTGTAATTTGAACAGATGAATTAGAGTAGTTGGAATTAGCTAAATCAGAAGATTTAGAATAAATAGTCCCTCCTAAATTTGCAGTGCTATTACCTAAAAGTGTTGAGTTTATTATTTTTACTTTAGAAATAGAACTATCAATTGAATATGTAGTAGATGCATTAGCAAATATTGCCCCTCCATTTCCGAATAAAGTTTTATTATTTGTTAAGGTTGAGTTTATAACCTCGACATCAGTTGTTAAATTAAGAGTGGGATCTCCTGAATACAAACTTGAAGCTGCATATAAAAAACCTCCAAAATTAGAAGAATTACTGTCAAGTGTTGAGTTTTTAATTTTAACTGTAGTTTCTGCAATTTTCCCACTTGAACTAGAAATAGAATATGCTCTTATTGCACCTCCTGTATATGCAGAGGAATTATAAGAAATGTCAGAGCTATCTACATAAATATTAGTTGAATAAGAATTAGAGTAAACGTCAATAGCTCCTCCATCAGAAGAAGCGTAATTATTCTGCATGGTAGTTCTTAATACAGTTACAAAAGGGCTTTTTGCAGAGGAGAATATTGCGCCACCATCTCCGGATCTATTGTTATTTAAAGAGCATTGGTACACTGAGGTTGAATTATGGAGACCTCCATTGTTAGAAATAGCTCCTCCATTTATTCTAGATGTTGAATTTGTGAATGTTGTATTCTTAATGTTGACTTTGCTAGAATCTTTACCGCAATATGAATAAATCCCGCCTCCATAGTAACCTGCCGTATTATTATCAAAGTTTGAATTTATTACTTTTACAACTGAATTATTTCTGCTAGAATAAGAATATATTGCGCCTCCAGACCCATTATTATTTGCTTTATTACCTATAAACTGACAATTATTAACCGTTACATAAGAGCTAGTTTCATCAGAGTTTGATCCTGCATAACAATTAATTGCTCCTCCACTTGAGTTTACCGTGTTGTTATAAAACTTGGAATTTGTTGCTATTACTTTTGCAAAATCTCCATCTGTACTTGATCCACAAGAAGCCGCTATTGCCCCTCCATTATATCCTGAATTATGATTTTTTGAAAAAACACTATTGGTAACCTTTACAATGCTATTTTTTCTACTCGCAGAGACTAAAGCTCCTGCAGCTCCATTGGAAGATCGGTTGTTATCAATTTTTGAATTATTAATCGTTAGATTAACATATGAGTATAAGGAAAATATATAAATAGCTCCCCCTTGGTACGAAGAATTGTTTCTTAAAATAGAATTAAGAATTGTTATTTCTGAAGAATAAAAATTAGAACTTGATTTAATTGCCCCTCCTTGGTTAGGGACACTGATAACTCCGTTAATTAAAACAACTGAATCAAAAACATTGTTTATACCAATTGAAGCTCCTTCCAAATTAAAAATCCTGTATAAACTGTCTCCAGAAATATAAAGTGTATCTGTTGAGTTGTATACGCCTTTGTATATTAATGATTTGGTTGAATAAATAGAAGAACTTAAAATAATTGTGTCGCTACCTCCAAGTATTAAATTAGTTGAAAACCTAATCGTGTCACCAGTGTTGGCAGAAGCAACAGATGCTCTCAAAGACCCAGGTCCAGAATCATTCGTATTTGTAACAACAACAGTTCCTGCGAACGAAAAACTAACGGTAATTGATAAAAGAAGGGTAAATAAATATTTGAACATAGAAAAGAGTTATATATTTGTATATCACGAAAGTATAAAAAAAAATTATTCTTTCACCAACTTCAAAGTCCTCCTCTCATTCTCACTCACCAAATTCAAGAAATAAATCCCTGAAGCACCTTCAAAACTTATCTCATAATTGAGCGTTTTTTGTGGAGTGATTTCTTTTATTAATCTTCCATTTATGTCTGTGATGAAAAGTCTATCTACGTTTAATCCTTTGTTCAACTGTAAAGTAAATATTCCACTATTTGGGTTTGGATAAATTAAAACCTGATTAAGTAAATAATCCTCGTTTAATCCTAAACCATACCCTATTATGGAATAACAGCTTGAAGTGTCTTTACATCCATTAACAGTCAGCTCTACTGAGTAAGCTCCGCTTAAATAAGGGTTTAAAACTCTATTCGTATCATTTATTATTATTGAACCTCCATTGTTGCAATCCAACCACTGATAGGTGGCTAAAGAGTCATTAGAAGATAACGAGTTGGGATTGATTAAAGTTACTGACGTGTCTGGATGGTTTATTATTAAATTAATTTCAATAATGCTATCACAACCAACTGTATTTATTAGCGTATCATAATAAAGTCCTGAAACAAAATATTGATTCCCTGTTTGAGAAATATAATTATTACAAGCTGTTGGAAAAATATTTGATCGAGTCGAATTAACTTTCAAATCAATTGATATTAAACTATCACAACCTGTGGTTGAAAATATAGAATCGGTATAAATACCTGAAATATGCCAAATATGCCTACCGCTAGGAGAAATGTATGAATTACAGCTAATTATAGTGTCGTAACCTGTGTTAAAACAAGTTCTTTCCACTGCTCCAGCATCTCTACGACTATCTGTTACCGCCCAATTCTGAGCATTACTAAAATCTATTGGATTTCCATTATTGATTAATATACTTCCAGAATCTGGCATCATGCTTAATGTAATTCCACCATTATTTTGTAGAGAACCAAGTAATAATTTAGAGGAATCTATATTAAAACTGTCTGTAATATGGCTCCCTGTTAATACTACGCCATAAAAGCCTGTGTCAGTAAAAAAATTATTTCCTAATGATTGAATCGAATTAGAGTTTAATTTAACTACTCCTGAATCACAAAACAGTAGACTACTTTTTAATGATATTTTTTCTAACAACCATGATCCAACAGAAACAACACTCCCAGACACACCAAGTTGTTCATTAGAGTATATAGTTGAATTATTGATGTCAACTTCAGATATTAAATTTGCCTTCGATTTTATTGCTTCAAGCCAACTAATAGATGAATCATTAAAATAAGTAGAGGAATTAATGCTAATAAACGAATTTGTATCACTTATTGAGTGTACAGAGTTATTAATTAAACTACTCCCTATAATACTGATTACTGTTTCTTTTTTTCCTCTATTATAAACTCCCCAATAATTATTCTTCTCAATGTTACATTTTTCTATCTCTATTATTGATGAAAAAGCTGTGCCATATATTCCAGTTCCTAAATTATTTTTAATGTTTGAATTTTTAACTTTAATTGAGCTGGTAGATGTCATATATCTTACATAAGAATCTTCAGAAGTATAGATTCCTGCTCCTAAAGAAGAGGAATTGTTTGTTATATTACACTTATTAAGTGATAGGTCACAATTTCCAGATGACATCATAATGCCTGCTATCCCTCCACCTTTTCCATACTTACTATAATTGCTATCTATTGTTGAGTTATTAATTTCAATATTAGAATTAGGCGATTTAATGTAAACTCCTCCTCCGTCATTAATTGACCTGTTATTTCCTATTAAGGATTTATCTATATTTAATTTTAATGTGTTAGAAAAAATGTAAATGCCTCCTCCATCATCTGTAGAGTGATTGTTTTTAATCTCTGAATTTTTTATTGTCAATTCTACATCATTACTCAGATTGTTTGAGTATCTAATATAAACTCCTCCTCCTCTATGTAAACCACCTGAAGATGTTGTATCTCCAGAAATATTATTGTGAATTTTTGTGTCATTTATAGTCATTTTTATACTCCCGGATACAGAAATAGCACCTCCTCCAAATCCTTGACCTCTATTCTGATAGAGTTCACTTTTTTCTATCAATAAATGTAATGAAGGTGCCCTCATTGAAATTCTGCTTGAACCATTATTAAAAATGCTAGTTTTTAAAACAATTACATCTGATCCAATAATTCCGATTGTTCCATTATTACCTACAAAAGAATTCTTAATGTTAACTAAATCAGAGGACAACCCATAAAGAGAATTGTTTGAAATAGATGAACTATCAATAATTAAATGAGAAGAATCAATTCCATATCCATCTTCAAGCTTTATTCCTACGCCCGTGTTATTCTCAATAGAAGAGTTTTTAACAGAGACCAGTGAAACTGAATCTCTTGAATAAGAGTATATTCCACCAAAATCACCCCCTATAGTATTATTGTTATTAGAAATGGCGGAGTTTTTTAAAGTCACTATTGACTTTTTGTCAGAATAAGAATAAATTCCTACAGAACTTCCGAAAGCGGTATTGCCAATTATTTTTGAGTTCTCTAAAATAATTTTAGTATTTAATGGATTGCTCCAAATTAGAGCTTCTGAATATATAACACCTCCATTTCCAGTACATATATTATTTGCAATTAAAGAATTCTTTATAGATAGTTCTTCACCTCTAAATTGAATTGCTGCTCCTTTGGTTGCTCTCCCATTAATTAAACATACACTATCAAAATAAAAATTTTTTACTATAGAAGTTGCAATACTAACTATTAATATTTGTTTATTACCCCCGCTAATAAATAAACTGTCGGTAGAGTTATACAACCCCTTAATTATTAAAGGCTTGTTAATTAATAGTGTAGACGATAATAATAATGTATCACTTCCTCCTGCAATCAAACTTGGTGAAAAACGAATAGTATCTCCTGAAGTGGCAGAAGCAATAGAAGCCCTCAATGACCCAGCTCCTGAATCATTAGTAGTTGTAACCACGACCGTTCCAGCAAAAGAAAAACTAAATAAAGCCAACAAAAGAAGAGTAAATAAAAATTTTAACATGAAATAGCTATGTGTTTGTATTACACAAAGATAAAATTAAAAATTAATTTAACTATCTAGTTTTTAATAATTTTAATGGTTCTAGAGTCATTCTCACTCACCAAATTCAAAAAATAAATCCCTGAAGCTCCCTCAAAATTTATCTCGTATTGCGATACCTTTTGCGGGGTTATTTGTTTTATTATTCTTCCGTTTATGTCTGTGATGAAAAGAGAAGTTATTTGTTGCTTTTTTTCAAATTGCAAAGTGAAAGTTCCATTGTTAGGGTTAGGATAAATTGAAATTCCTGTATTAATTTCATTTTCACTTAACCCAACACTATTTACTAAATAACAGGCGGATGTATCTATACAACTGTTTTTTGTTATTTGAACAGAATAACTTCCATTAATAGTTGCTGTAAAAGTTTGATTTGTTTCGTTTGTAATTATAGAATCACTTTTGTTACAATCTAACCATTGGTATGTTACTCCTGCCTCATTTGCAGTTAAATTCACTCCTGAAGATTGCGCTACAGTCTTGTTGAAGTTTGTTATCGTTAAATTTATGGTAATAATACTATCACAGCCTACCGAATTAGTAATTGTATCAGAAAACAACACAGAATTATTATATGTTTTACCGCTAGGTGCAATAAAGCTAAAACAAGAAGTTCTAGATATCGATGAAAATGAAACTTGATTAATTATCAAATTAATTTGAATTATACTATCACAACCACTTAAATTTATTATTGTATCATAATATACACCTGTGGAAAAATAACTTTTTCCACTTGGAGAAATATAACTAGTGCCACAAATATTTTCTGTTATTGTATCAAAACTTGTGTTTCCGATAGTTAGGTTAATTATAAAAACACTATCACAGCCAATAAAGTTTGGCAATGTGTCTAAGTATGTTCCTGAAACACTGAATAACTTTCCGCTTGGTGAATAAAAAGGTGAATTGCATAAACTAATGCTAGATGTATATCAAAAATTGAGTTATCAATAGTCTTGCCTTCAAAAATATGCTGTTCTAAATAA
>CAXIAX010000077.1:0-12480 GCA_964021785.1 uncultured Flavobacteriales bacterium | reverse complement strand
TAGAAATAGGACTAAGCAAGTATTTTGCTCACTCTAGAAATTTAAATGTATCTCTGTTTTACGAGTATTTTTTAAACCCAAAGTTTATTGGAGGTTATGAGATAAAAAAGAATTCCATTTTAAGCAGGGGAGAAATTACAAAATCAGGAAACAATGTGGGTTTAAGTTTGACTTATTTACTGGGAAGACAAGAAAGATTTTTGAAACAGAAAGCAAAAAAAGCCAAAATAATAAAAATGGCAAATGACAGTGCAAATTTAAACTATTATGAGGCAAAGAAACTTATAGAAAAAGAGGATAGAAAGGTGTGGCACGAAAAAAGTATTTTGCTCCATGCATCCTCAGGATTTTTCTTTACTAGGAATAAGTTTACTGGCTACGAAAACCACTTTAATTCTCATTTTGCAATGTCTTTGTCAACTTCAGTTTCAGCTGAAATTGGTTTGAAAAAGAATTTATTTTTAGAAACTGGGTATAGTTTAGATAAATATACTGTAAGTGAGAAGCTTACTGAAGAATCTATTTTAACCAATCATTATTTTTCTGCTTCTAAACTAAATTTGGGAGTAGGATACAGAGTATTTAGCAAAAGAAATAATAAGCATTTGGTTAATTTTCAGGCTGGTGCATCTCTGTCTTTTTTAAATTCACCTAACTCTCCCTCAGTTTCAGGTTATAATTATGGAGGTTATTCCGAACCAGAATTTTACTATTTAGGTTATCATGAATACACAGTATTTCCCATCATTTATTTAGGGATTGGTCGAGATTTTGAATTGAATAAAAATTTGTTTTTCTCTATGAATTTCAAATTCAATCAAGGATTTGTTGAAATTTATAAAAAAGAATTTGCAATTCAATTATATGATTCCGATACAAGAACAGATTACTCTAAAACTTATCTATACACTATTAATGGAACAAGTATGAATCTTTCTTTTGGGTTTAAATATAAATTTTTAGGTAAGAAATACAGAGAATAATTAAACCTCCCATTCTTTCCCAGTTCTATAAACTGTTCCTTTGAACAAAGCAACATTCACGTGGTCTTGATTGTAAATATGAATGGTGTAAATCCCAATTTTAGAAGTTAAACTTTCCTCAGTAACTTTAGTTCTTAATATATCTCCCTCTTTCACAGGTTTTGTGTGCGAAATGGAAGTTTCTATCGATACAGATTGAATTCCGTAACCATTGGCAGAAAACGCCAAAGCGCTATCTGCAAGAGAGTAGGTGATTCCTCCGTGAGCAATAGAAAAACCGTTTAGCATTTCTTTTCTCACAGTTAATTCCAAAACAACAGAACCTTCTTTTTCTTCTATCCTTTTTATTCCAAGCCACTGGCTAAAAGGATCATTCAAGAACATTTTGTCTATTATTTTGGAAGCTTTATTCATTAGTGTTATTTGTTTATTTTTTCAATCTCATTAAGGATTTTTCCAGTAGTTAATTCTAATTTTTTGTATTCTGGTTTTGGATCCAATACAACAGCTTTTTTCATGTCTAAATTAGCTTTTTTTAATTCACCTAATTCATAGTAAGCTTTTCCTCTTTTAAAATACAAATCTGCTTTACTAGGATTTTTCTCTATCAATTGATTTATTGTCTCAATGTGATCTAGATTCTTTATGTTTTGAGCCTTCAGTGAGTTTCTTTCTCCTACCAAATTCATCTCTTTTATCAAGTGGCTTGCACCTGCATATTTGTCTATTACGAACAATACGTAACGAATATCTACCGTGATATTTCTACATAAGTCTTCGCTAAACATTACATCACTCATGGTACTTTCCCAACTACGGTCAAAGTTTATTCCAATAAGCTCTCCGTTTCCATTAATTACAGGACTTCCTGAGTTTCCTCCTGTAGTATGGTTACTTCCTGTAAAGCAAATTACCAAAGTACTATCGTTCTCAGCATATTGTCCGTAATCCTTGTTTTCAATAAGTGTAATTAGTTTTTCTGGCACATCAAACTCATCATTGTTAGGAACATATTTAGCCATAATACCTTCTGCAGTGGTAAAGTGAGTGTATTCCATTCCATCTTTTGGTTTAGAACCTTCAATTTTTCCGTAAGAAACTCTTAATGTGCTATTCGCATCATACCAATATTTTTCATCAGGAAACGCTATTTGTATAGCATTAGAATAGGTTTTCATCAAAGCCTGAATCTTATCGTCATTGGCATAGTAGTTTGGTATTACTTTTCCTCTTAAAGCTTTGTAAAATTCTTTTACCATGATGTATCCTTTGTCTTTTCTTAATTTATTAAGATTTTTTGCAGTAGGATTGTTTAGTCTTTTCATTAATTTTCCTTCACCAAGAAAACATGATTTCTCAAACATCTCATCAATTATTTTATCCATGTTTTCTACATAATTGCTAGATCCAGAAAAGTTATCAGGATGAAACTCTTTGTCCACATTAGCCAATGCGTAACCGTACATGTTTTTCCACATTCTTTTTTCATGAGGAATTTGTTTAGAAAAACTCATGAAAGACTCGTAGCTTTTCTTTAATTTTTCAATTTCTGCATCAAGTTTTCCTCCTTCTCTTAGTTTGTCATGATTTTCTAGAATATTCACAAATCCATTCAAATAACGAACTGTTGCAGGTCCCGAGTATATCATTTCTACATAGTAGTCATATGCTTCTTGGTATTTCTCATTGTCCTTATACAATTGTTTAAACTCAGGAAGTAAATTTCCATATTTAGATTTAAGGTTTTCGTGCAGATTTACTCTTCTTGTAAATTCTGCTTCACTAGCCACTTTTTTATCCAATGCTTTCTCCTTTACCAAACCAAAGTTTTCACCTTTCCATTTTTTCCAAGCATTACTCACACGTGATTGATAAGAAGCATATTTAATTCTCATTTCTTCACTTTCTTTCATAGTAGCATTAATTACTTCAAGAGATTTTTCTCTCATCATAATTCTAGCAGGATTACTTCTGTTTATCTTTTGATCTACAGCATACGAAGTCAAAAATTGTTCTGTTCTTCCGGGGAAACCATAAACCATAGAAAAATCACCTTCTTTTACTCCTGCAAGAGAAATAGGGAAGTGGTGCTTAGGAGTGTAAGGAACATTATCTGCAGAGTAGTCGGCAGGTTGGTTGTCTTTATCGGCATAGATTCTAAATACAGAAAAATCTCCTGTATGTCTTGGCCATACCCAGTTGTCAGTATCAAAACCAAATTTTCCAATAGCAGAAGGTGGAGCACCAACCAATCTGATGTCTGTAAATCTTTCTATTACAAATGCAAAGTATTTATTTCCGTAGTTAAACGGTTTTACTTTTGCCATATATTTAGTCCCTTCTGTTAGCTCTTTTATTACAGCTTCAGTTTTACGCTTTGCAAAAGCAGCATCACTTTCTCCTTCTTGCTTTTCTCCTCCAATTATTTTTGAAGTAACATCTTCTATTCTTACAATGAAATCTACATACAAACCTTCGTTTACTTTTTCTTCGCTATAATTCATGGCCCAAAAACCGTCTTTCAAGTAATTGTTTTCTACAGTACTGTGTGATGCAATTTGCGAATACCCACAGTGATGATTTGTAAATAATAATCCTTTGTCAGAAACAACCTCTGAAGTACATCCTCCATTAAAATGTGCTACGGCATCTTTCATACTCGATTGGTTTACGGAGTATAATTCCTCAGCAGTAATCATCAATCCTTTAGATTGCATATCGCTATAATTTAATGCTTTTAAAAGATTTGGCAGCCACATTCCTTCTGTTGCTTGGGCAAAGAACGAACAGGAAATTAATACGGATACTAAAAGGTATTTAATGTTTTTCATGGTTTGGTTTTTTGTAAAAACAAATATATTAAAAACTTGGTTAAACGAACTTCAGTATTAGAAAAAACATATTCTATTTCTTTGTGTGTATTGGCTACTTTTGTAAACTTATTGATGCAAGAAACTACTCTTGGTTTAGCTTTATTAATAATTTATAATTCCACTTTTGAATGTATTACAGATACAACCCATTTTTATAGCATGAAATGTATTCTCGTTATTCATTGATAAAGTAAGTAAGAAAACTTAAATTTGTTTCAATTTAAATTACAACATGATAAAGTTTGCCTTCCTTTTAGGAATCGTTTTTATTTCATTCAATCTTATTTGGTTTCTTTTTACCTCATTGCTAAAAATGGCTTTGGGAGAAACTGGTAATGTAGAAAAGTATATACTTAGAGTTTCTCAGAGTTATTTTTTAGCTTCTGTTTCGGCTTTGGCTACAATAAATTATTGCGCTAGTCTTAATTCTATTATAGTGCTAGTAATTACTGGTTCTGTCGTTTTGTTTCTTTATTTGATAAATAAAATAGAGCAAAGAAAACGTAGAATGCAATTTAGTATGCAACTCAATAGAGAATATGTAACCTTCAATTCTACTACCTTAAAGTTTGATGTTATCATTGCATTTACAACTGTAGCTTTTTATTTGTTTGCTGTTTACTATCCAAATTTGGTTGAGAACAGTCTTAATAATTGGTTATTTGAACAAATAAACTGGCTAAGTAATGCTTTCTTTATTGGTTCTGTCATTAATATTATTGGTGTATTCTTTATCATTAGTATTTTTGTGAGAGGATTAAATTCATTTCAAACTATTTACAGGCAGTTTTCTAACATTGTGAATGGGAAAAAAGAAAGTAACTTTGACGATAGCGAAGGGTTTACAGATTATGAAATTGTAGAAGAAGAGGTAATTCAAATTGAGGACAAGGATTAAATAAAACAGAAAATTTTGATTAGAGAAAAATACATAGCAAAGACACTTAAAGGATTAGAACAAGTTCTTAAACAAGAATTGATAGAATTAGGTATTCCAAAGTGTAGAGTAACCAATCGCGCCATTGAGTTTCATGCAACCAAGGAACAGATGTATGCTTGTAATTATAATTTTAGAACTGCAATTAGTATTCTAAAACCAATGTTTGCGTTTACAGCAAAAGACGAAAATGAGTTGTATGATAAAGTAAAAGAAATGGAATGGGAAAAGATTTTTGGATTGGATAAAACCTTTGCAATTTCTCATTCGGTAAACTCTGATATCTTTACTCACTCGCAATACATTTCTTTAAAAACAAAAGATGCAATTGTAGATAGATTTAGAGATAAATTTAACGATAGACCAAATGTAGATCCAAAAGATCCGGATATTAAATTGAACCTATTTATTAGAGGAGAGAAATGTCAAATCTTGTTAGATACGTCAGGAGATGCCTTATTTAAAAGAGGATATAGATTAGAAACAAACAGTGCTCCATTAAATGAAGTAATGGCAGCAGGATTATTGTCCCTTTCTGGATGGGATAAAAACTCGGCTTTGGTAGATCCAATGTGTGGATCTGGAACTATTGCGATAGAAGCAGGGATGATGTTGTGTAATATTCCGGCAGGTTATTACAGGACTACTTTTGGTTTTTTCAATTGGGAAGATTTTGATCAGGATTTATGGAAGAAAGTAAGGAATGAATCCAATGCAAAAATAGAACTAGAAAAAGGAATTAAAATTCAAGCTTCAGATTTAGCCATGAGATCAGTAAGAATTGCTCAGTCCAACTTAAGAAATACACCAGAATTAAACAGAATTATTAGGTTTAAAGTAGAGGATGCTTTGGAAATTACTGCAAGCGGAAGTACGGGTATGATTATTATTAATCCACCTTATGGAGAGCGAATTTATAAGGATGAAGTAGATATTTTATACAAAAGATTTGGGGAGCATGTGAAAGAAGAATTCTCAGGTTATACTTTAGGTGTATTAAGTTCTAATGTAGAGGCACTTAATCTTATCCCATTGAATAAAATTGATGAAGTAGATTTAATGAATGGATCTATCGAATGTAAATATCAACTCTTCAAAGTGTAAAGACTTTAAAGAGAAGTAAGGTCATAATAAACAAGTCAAGATTATTTAGTAAATATTAACAGTAGGATTTAAAATACTTTTGTTTCTTTGTATTTTAAGAAATTAACCAATATCAATGAAGAAAATATCATTACTTATAATAGGTATATTAATCCTAACAGCAAGTTATGCTCAAAAAAGCAAGCTTATAGATGGAACTATAGGAACTGTAGGAGATAAATTATTATTACACTCAGAAGTAGAAGCTCAAATTTTGCAAGCGAAGCAAGAAGGATATGACTTGGGTGAAAATGCGAGATGTTTGGTGTATGAAGAGATTATGTTTCAATCTTTGTTAATGTATCAAGCAGATGTAGATAGTATTATTATTAGCCCAGAGCAAGTGAATGGAGAGTTGAGTAATAGAATTAGGTATTTTGAAAATCAAATTGGAGGAAGAAAAAAGTTAGAAGAATATTACGGTAAATCAATTGAAGAAATAAAATCTGAATTTTATAAAACGATTGAAGATAGAATGAAAGCCGAAAGAATGAGAGGTAAGATTACTTCTGCTATTAATATCACTCCTTCTGATGTAAAAGAATATTACAATGGATTGAATAGCGATAGTATTCCTTTGGTGGGGTCAAAAGTAGAGGTTGCTCACATAACTAAAGCACCAAAGGTTTCTGAGTCGGTAAAATTAGAAACAAAAGAAAAGTTGGCAAAATGGAGAGAAGAAATTGTGAAGGGAGAAAGAACATTTTCTACTACTGCAGTTTTATATTCTAATGATCCAGGTTCTAGAGGAAATGGAGGTGAGTTTGATTGGGTAACAAGAGGGACTTTTGTGCCAGAATTTGATAGAGTTGCATTTAAGATTAAAGAGGGAGAAGTGTCGCAAGTGTTTGAAACAGATTATGGATTTCATATTCTAGAATTATTTGAAAGAAGAGGAGATCAATACAGAGGAAGGCACATCTTGTTAATCCCAAAAATTAGTGATTCGGAAATTGCCAAAGCAAAAGTATACTTGGATAGTGTAAAGTCATTAATAGATAACGGAACTTACACTTTTGAAGAGGCTGCAAAATTATTTTCTGATGATAAAGAAACAAGATATAATGGAGGTTTAATTTATAACCAACAATCTGCTTCTTCGTTTTTTGAAATGAACCAATTGGACAAGCAAATATTTTTGATTATTGATGATTTAGATCAAGGGCAATATTCCAACTCTATTTTGTCAGAATCTAAAGATGGTAAGTTTTATCAAATGGTAAAATTAAAAACTATAACTAAGCCGCACAAAGCAAACCTTAAAGATGATTATCAGTTTATCTTACAAAATGCAACTAATGATGCAAAGGCAGATGCTATAAAAACATGGGTAAAACAAAAATCTAAATCGACCTATATAAAAATACATCCTGATTATGCAGAATGTGATTTTGTAAAGGATTGGATTAAATAAGAAAGAAAGAATACCGTAGTTATTCAATTCTTTTTTATATTTAGATATTACAAAATAATTAATACATTACAATGACTCAATTTAGTTCTGATGCCGAAGCGATAGATAGTTTGAAGGTTAAATTTAACCAATTAGACAAAGAAATAAGTAAGGTAATAATTGGTCAGGATGATGTAATAAAGAAAGTGTTAATTGCTATTTTAAGTAATGGGCATAGTTTATTGGTAGGTGTGCCTGGGTTGGCAAAAACACTTTTGGTTAATACTATTTCAGAAGTATTGGGGTTGAGTTTTAATAGGATTCAATTTACTCCAGATTTAATGCCGTCAGATATTATTGGGTCTGAAATTTTAGATGAATCAAGGTCGTTTAAATTTATAAAAGGACCTTTGTTTGCCAATATAGTATTGGCAGATGAGATAAATAGAACTCCACCAAAAACACAATCGGCATTGCTAGAAGCAATGCAAGAAAGAGCGATTACAGCAGCAGGAACTAATTATAAATTAGATAAGCCATTCTTTGTATTGGCAACTCAAAACCCTATAGAGCAGGAAGGAACATATCCTTTGCCTGAAGCTCAATTAGATAGATTCATGTTCAATATTTGGGTGGATTATCCAACCTATCAAGAGGAGCTTGCAATAGTGAAAGCCACAACATCTAATACTAAAGTGCAATTGCAAAATATTCTTACAGGTGATGAAATTTTATTTTATCAAGATTTAATAAGAAAAATTCCTGTGGCAGATAACGTTATGGAATATGCAGTGAAGCTTGCGTCTAAAACTAGGCCAAATACCGAGCATGCTACGGATATGGTGAATAAATATATCTCATGGGGAGCTGGTCCAAGAGCGTCTCAAAACCTAATAATAGGTGCTAAAACAAATGCAGCAATAAATGGTAAATATTCTCCAGATATAGAAGATGTTCAAGCCGTGGCAGAGTCAATCCTAAGACACAGAATTGTGAGAAACTATATTGCCGAAGCAGAGGGGTATACAATTGAAAAGATAATAAAAGAACTATTGTAGTCTTAATTCTAGCCACAATCTCACAAAGCAACTCATCCATTTTATTATCGTATATTTAAAGAACAAAATTACGAGATGAAAAAACTGTTATTTCTACTTATCATAGTACAGTCTGTTTTTGGTTTTTCCCAAAAGGCAGACTCCTATAAGTTTATTGAAAACAAAGGGCAATGGGATAATAAAGTGAAGCTTAAAACCGATATTGAGGGAGGAGCACTTTATCTTGAAAGAAATAAATTAACTTATAGTTTTTATGATGAGAAAGCTTTGGAAAGTTATTTTCATGCGCATAACACTCATTCTCCAAAAACAAAATTAACTCGTTTTAATCTGCATGCTTATCAAGTAGAATTCGTTGGAGGTAATTCTTCAGAATTGATAAAAGAGGATAAAACAAAAGAGTATTACAATTACTTTTTAGGATCTGATAAGAGTAAGTGGTCTAAGAACGTTTACGGCTACGGTAGAGTCTTGTATAAGAATAAGTACCCATCTATTGATTTTGTCTTGTATAATAGCTTAGAAGGCGAATTAAAGTATGATTTTAAAGTAGGATTAAACGGAGATCCTGAAGATATTAAGTTGAGGTATGACGGGGTAAACTCAATAAAACTATCAAAAGGTAGGTTGATTATAGCCACATCAGTCAATAAAGTAATAGAAGATAAACCTTACGCTTATCAAATGAAGGGAGGGAAAAGAGTGGAAGTAAGTTGCAATTATACCTTGAAAAATAATATAGTAGGTTTTGAATTTCCAAATGGTTATGATGAGAGTTTGGAGTTGATTATAGATCCTACTCTTATTTTTTCTACCTTCTCAGGTTCTACTTCAAATAATTTTGGGTACACAGCAACTTTTGATGGGAATGGATTTTTGTATTCTGGGTCAACCGCATTTGGAGCAAATTATCCAACAACTTTGGGTGCTTATGATCAATCTTTTAATGGAGGCGTGGTAGATGTTGCAATTTCCAAATACGATACTACTGGAACTTTTATGGTTTATTCAACTTTTGTAGGAGGAAGTAGTGATGAGTTGCCACACAGTATGATAGTAAACTCAAATGATGAGTTATTTGTTTATGGAACAACTAGTTCGTTAGATTTTCCTTTTATATCAGGTTGTTATGATTCTACATTTAATGGAGGTTCTGCCTTGAGTTTGGCTAATGGTTTGGGAGTTAACTTTATAAATGGGTCAGATATTTTTGTGTTAAGATTAAGTGGAGCCGGAGATAGTTTGATGGGAGCAACTTTTGTTGGAGGTTCTGGTAATGATGGGTTAAATTCATCTACTGCCAATGATCTCAGGTATAATTATGCAGATGAAGTAAGAGGGGAGATTGAGATAGATAAAAACAATAATATTTATGTCGTTTCTTGTACACATTCAACTGATTTTCCTGTTTCGTCAGGTGCATTTCAGCCTGTGCATGGGGGGGCAACTCTTGATGGTTGTATCTTTAAAATGGATAACAAATTAACAACCATGATTTGGTCTTCTTATTTAGGAGGAACAGGTGATGATGCAGTATATTCTTTGGCTCTAGATAGGAACGATAACGCTTATGTAGTAGGAGGTACAAATTCACCTGATTTTGTAAAGTCTCAAAATGCTATTGACACCAGTTACACAGGAGTAAGGGCGGACGGATTTGTAACCAAGATAAATAAAACGGGTTCCGCTATTTTGAATTCAACTTATTATGGAACAGATTTATATGATCAAATTTATTTTGTAGAACTAGATAGGAAAGACAGTGTTTATGTGTTTGGACAAACGGATAAGATGGACTCTTCATTTATAAAGAATGCAGCATATTATACTTTTAATAGTGGGCAGTTTGTTACAAAAATGTCGCCAAATTTAGATGCAATAGAATGGTCTACTGTATTTGGTTCTGGTGGTGGAGGTCCTAATATTTCACCTACAGCTTTCTTAGTGGATGTTTGTAATAAAATATATTTGTCGGGATGGGGTGGTACTACCAATAATGTTGGAGTAACCAATAATTCTGTTTCTACAGTGGGTATGGATACTACAAGTGGAGCTTTTCAAACTTCTACAGATGGTAGTGATTTTTACTTAATGGTACTGGAAAGTGATGCGTCTAATATTTTTTATGGGTCTTACTTTGGAGGAGCACAAAGTGCAGAACATGTGGATGGAGGAACTAGCAGATTTGATAGAAATGGAAGGATATTTCAATCTGTTTGTGCAGGATGTGGTGGGTTTGATGACTTTCCGATAAAGCCTTTTCCAGGTGCAGTTTCTGCAACAAACGGTAATAACTGTAATAACGGGGTTTTTAAATTTGATTTTAATTTACCTATAACACTTGCAGATTTTGATGCCAATCAAGTTTCTTGTTTAAATGACACAACTTTTTTTAATAATAAAAGTCTTAATGGGACAAGTTTTTTCTGGGATTTTGGTGACGGAAATTTTTCTACTTTATATAGTCCATTTCATGTTTATCAAACTTCGGGAAATTTTGTGGTAACTTTAACTGTTACAGATACAGTAGCTTGTAATTTTTCAGATACAATAAGAAAGCAGATTACAATTTTGTCAGATTCACTTTGGTTATTGCCGAATGATACCATTTGTGACAGTAGTTACGCTCAAATAGGTTTTTTGCCTTCATCTAATCCGTCTATTACTTATTCTTGGTCACCATCATTAGGTTTAAGTGATACTACAATTTCAAATCCTATAGCTTCTCCATTTGCTACAACAACATATCAGTTGTTAATTTCTAATGGAGTTTGTACTGATACAGTTATTTCTAATGTAGTTGTAACGAAATTAAGATTAAGAATTCCTAACGATACATTATTGTGTGCTCCAAATACTCCAATAAGTATACCAGCAAATTCTTTTGGAACTACGACTTATTTTCATTGGTCGTCAAATCCTTTTTATTCAGATACCTTAAACTCTTCTTTGTTAGACAGTGTTTTGACGGTTTCTCCATCTGTATCTACCACGTATTATTTAAGAATAGGAAATAATGGGTGCTTTTTAGAAGATACTGTAAAAGTTAATATTTTTAAATCCCAATTGTCTATAGTGGGTCCTTCAGGAATTTGTTTGGGCGATACGGTAAATTTGTCTGTTCTAAATTTAGGAGGTGATACTTTAATGTATGATTGGAGTCCAGATCTCGAGATTCTTTCGGGAGATTTTACAAATTCAATACTTGTGGAGCCTAATGCAACAACACTATTTAGTGTAATAGCAAGCAGCCTTAATGGGTGTAGTGTGACCTTATCCAAAAATATTTACGTTTCTCCTTTGCCTGTATTGTCAGTTTTAGCTTCTTCTAGCAGGGATACTATTTTTGCAGGAGAGTCAATTCAATTAACTTCAACTCCGGCTGGTTATAATTATGTATGGTCACCTGCTTCAACACTTAGTAATGCAACAGTTCAAAATCCTACTGCCACTCCTGCAAGGACTACATTGTATACAGTTATTGTTTCTGATAGTGGGTGTACTCGTTCAGATGATGTACTTGTAACTGTAATAGAATTAATTTGTGGCCCACCAGATTTATTTGTGCCAAATGCATTTACTCCGAACGGAGACGGAGATAATGATAAATTATTCGTTAGAGGTAATAATATCTCAAATATGTCATTCAGAATTTATCATAGATGGGGTGAAAAGGTGTTTGAGACAACAAATCAGGACGAAGGTTGGGATGGTAAATACAAGGGAAAAGAGTGTGATCCCGCAGTTTTTGTTTATTATTTGGATGTAAAATGTTTGGGAGGAGAGGATTATCAAGAAAAAGGAAATATTACGCTTATTCGATAAGTTTTCAACTTTATATTCTTTAAAAAGCGGATAAAATAGAGTTGTTTTATTCGCTTTTTTTATTATTGATTTGTTAAAATATCATAATTTAATTTAATTTTGTTACTTTTGATATTGGATTTTACCATCCTATCAACAAACTATTGTGCAAAAAAAAACTTGCAAAGCAATCTAAAAATAAATTAAATTAATTTTTATGAATAAATTTTTACTCTCACTTTTACTTACTGTTAGTTTAGGACTAACCAATTTAATTGCTCAAGGAAAT
>CAXIAX010000076.1:0-12758 GCA_964021785.1 uncultured Flavobacteriales bacterium | reverse complement strand
CATTCCAATTGGAGAATAAAAGAATAGTTGAATAGTAGGTTTATGTTTAGTAAAAATCCCATATTCAGAAAACTCATCATCTTCATATACTCCCACAAAAAGTATGGATGCGATTAAAGCGAGAACTCCGAAAAGTAAGAATTTATTTAGCATCTACATCTAATTTCAAACTCAACTCTTTCAATTGTGCATTGTCAATGTTGGCAGGAGCATCAATCATCACATCTCTTCCGCTATTGTTCTTAGGGAAAGCTATATAATCTCTTATCGATTCAGAACCTCCAAAAATTGAACAAATTCTATCAAATCCAAAAGCAATTCCTCCATGTGGTGGTGCTCCGTATTCAAATGCATTCATCAAGAATCCAAACTGAGCTTCTGCTTCTTCTTTGGTAAATCCTAATAAGTCAAACATACGAGACTGAATCTCCTTGTCGTGAATTCTTATAGATCCTCCTCCAATTTCTACTCCGTTTATTACCAAATCATACGCATTTGCTCTTACAGCTCCTGGGTTTGTATTCAATAATTCAAAATCTTCTTTTTTAGGAGAAGTAAATGGGTGATGCATTGCGTGAAATCTCTCGCTATCTTCATCCCATTCCAATAAAGGAAAATCAAGAACCCATAATGGAGCAAATGTTTTTCCATCTCTCAGTTCCATCATGTCTCCCATGTGTAACCTCAAGTCATTCATTTGTGATTGTACTTTGGCAGTAGCACCAGACAATACCATAATCAAATCTCCTGGTTTAGCATTACTTGCTTCTGCCCATTTAGCCAATTCTTCTTGGTTGTAGAATTTATCTACAGATGATTTGAAACTACCATCTTCATTTACTCTACAGTAAATTAATCCCATTGCACCTACTTGAGGTGTTTTTACGTAAGCCGTAATCTTATCAATTTGCTTTCTTGTCAATGAGTTTCCTCCTGTTACATTAATAGCAATAATATCTTCTGCTTCGTCAAATATTTTGAAATCTTTCCCTTTAACAAGTTCAGTAAGGTAGTTGAATTTCATTCCAAAACGAATGTCAGGCTTATCCGAACCGTAGTTCAACATGGCGTCAGCATAAGTCATTCTTTGTACTTCTGGCAATTCAACTTTAAGTACTTCCGAGAATAAGTTTTGTACCAATCCTTCAAAAGTTTGCAGAATATCTTCTTGCTCAACAAAAGCCATTTCGCAATCAATTTGCGTAAACTCTGGTTGTCTGTCTGCTCTTAAATCTTCGTCACGGAAACATTTCACAATTTGGAAATATCGGTCGTAACCACTCACCATAAGCAATTGCTTGAAAGTTTGTGGAGACTGAGGCAAAGCGTAAAATTGTCCTTCGTTCATTCTACTTGGTACCACAAAATCTCTTGCTCCTTCTGGTGTAGATTTAATAAGGAAAGGAGTTTCTATCTCAAGAAATTCCATGTTGTTCATGTAGTTTCTTGTAGCCAATCCTATTTTATGTCTCAACATTAAGTTTTCCTTCACAGGATTTCTTCTCAAGTCAAGGTATCTGTATTTCATTCTCAATTCATCCCCACCATCTGTATTGTCTTCAATAGTAAAAGGTGGAGTTTTAGATTTGTTAAGAATTTCTAGTTTCGTTACTTCAATTTCAATATCTCCAGTAGCCATGTTTCCATTTTTGCTACTTCTTTCTGTAACAATACCACTCACTTGAATCACAAATTCTCTACCCAAGGTACGAGCTTGTTTACACAATTCTTCATTCGTTTCAATATTAAAAACCAACTGAGTAATTCCGTATCTGTCTCTTAAATCTACAAATGTCATTCCTCCCAAATCTCTCGATTTCTGAACCCATCCGCAAAGAGTTACTTCTTTACTTACATCTGCTATTCTTAATTCTCCGTTTCTATGAGATCTATACATGGTATGTGTTTTATATTGAAATTTGGTACAAAGTTAAAAATCAATTACGAATTACGAATTGATAATTAGGAATACTTGTAATAAATTCATAATCGCTAAATTTTATTTGTCAGTTCGAGTGATTTTCATAGTTTTTTGTCAAAAAAAACTATGAAAATAGTATCGAGAACAGTTAGAGAACTTCCAACTTACAAACAAGGAGTTCTTCCTCCATCTACTGGCAAGTTAATCCCATTAATATAACTAGCCTTTGGTGATGCTAAAAATGCTACTGCGTTTGCAACTTCTTCTGGTTCTGCAATTCTTCCCATTGGCACTTGGTTTTCAAATCCTGTTTTAATGTCAGAGATAGATTGTCCCGTTTTTGATGATTTAGCTTCAAATATTTCGTTCAATCTACCTGTGTTAGTAGCTCCAGGCAATACATTGTTTACAGTGATATTAAATTGACCTAATTCATTAGCCATAGTTTTAGACCAATTAGCAACCGCACCTCTTATCGTATTAGAAACTCCCAATCCGTTCAATGGCACTTTTACCGAAGTAGAAATAATATTTATAATTCTTCCGTAAGGTTGGTTTTTCATGTTTGGTAATACAGCTTGTGTCAATTTGTGATTGGCAACAAGGTGTTGGTTAAATGTATTAATAAATGCAATTGGATCTGCATCTACAATAGGTCCTCCAGCAGGTCCTCCCGTATTATTCAGTAAAATATCAATGTTTTTGGTTGCAATTTCTTTACAAACAGTATTCAATGAATCTTCGTTACTAAAATCTGCAATTAAATAAGAGTGTTTTTGACCTTGGCTTGAATCTAATTTAGCTAAAGTTGCCTTAAGTTTATCTTCATTTCTTGCCAATAAAATGATTGTAGCACCCATTTTGCTCATTTCTATTGCCGAAGCCATTCCTATTCCTCCAGTTGCACCAGCTGTTAAGGCCGTTTTGTTTTTTAAATCCATTTTAGTTGTTTTTTTTGTAAATGTAGTAAGTTGAATTGTAAAATAAAATTGTTCTAGTCTCATTATTATTCATTAATATTTCAACAAAATGTTTTTTTTATTTAGATTCGTGTTTAAAATATAAAAGCCTATAAATTATGAAGATGAAAGTTTATGCAATTGTTATGCTATTGATTATGAATATTCCATCTGTTTACTCGCAGTCAACTTATGTGAGTACAACAGCTTTGGGAGGAGGAAATGGATCAAATGCTGTAACGTTTAATGTCGCCTCAAGTCGAGATGTAAATATAAAGGACATAAGGTGTATGTTTTCTGCAAATCCTGGCTTTGTACAATTATGGTATAATCCTACCGGAATTAATGGTAGGCCATCAGTTAATAGTGCTTCTGGATGGATATTTGTAGGGTCAGTTCCAATTGGTTCTTCAGGTCTTCAGAGCACGGTTCCAATTAATTTATTTATGCCTGGAGGGAGTAATTATGGGTTTTGTATTTTTGGAGATAACATTTCTTATTCTGGTTCAGGATCAGGAATACCTACTTTTTCGCCTACTTCCTTTAGTGATGGAGTAATAACAATAGATGTAGGTACTAATGTAGGATACGGAGGAGCTTCTCAAAATAGTCATGTAAGAGGATTTAATGGCGAAATTGGATACGAAATTGTTTCTAGTACAGGAAATGACGCAGGTGTTGTTGATGTTTTCGCAGACCTTGCTTGCCCTGGTCCAGAAACGGTTTTTGCAAAAATTTCAAACTTTGGTAAAAATCAAGTAGATTCAGTTTGGATTAATTGGTCGAAAAATGGTGTTGTTCAAACACCAATTCATTATACAGGATTGTTAGATACTTTTGGAGGGACAGGATCAATGCATGATACTGTTTCACTTGGAGTGAATACTTTTGTTGCAGGGGTTACAGATACATTTGATGTCTGGACAACTTTGCCAAATGGAACTGTAGATACTTCTATCAATAATGATTCTAGTTTTGTTTATTTAAAACCACTAGCTTCTGGAGGTATATTTACTATTGGAGGTACAACTCCAGATTACCCAACATTTGCAGCTGCTGTTGCTAATTTAAATACCGCAGGTATTTGTAGCCCAGTAGTATTTCATGTTCGTCAGGGAACATATAATGAGCAAATTGATCTTGGTGCAGTAGTAGGTTCTTCATCAGTAAATACTATTACTTTTAAATCAGATCCTGCTAATACTAATCCTGTAGTGTTAACTTATGGAGCTTCGTCTGCTGCAGATAATTATGTAGTAAAAGTTGATGGTGCTAGATTCGTAACATTTGATAGTTTAACAATTACTGCAACAGGTTCTACTTATGGATATGCTGTTCATCTTAAGGATGCAGATGATATAACAATTAAAAACTGTGAAATAAATGCTTCTTCGGCTACTAGTGTAATCACTTCAATTGCTATTTATAATGAGCCTGGAATGAACGTAGAAGATTGTATTATTGAAAACAATAAAATTAATTATGGACGTTACGGACTGTTTTGGGAAGGAGGCTCTTCTTCTTCAAGAGAAGATGGGAATATTATACGAAACAATGAAATAAAAAACTTTAACTCTTATGGGTTATCTAGTTATTATCAAAATGATTTAATAGTGGATGGAAATGTTTTTGAGCAATTAAAAACGACTTCATCCGATACTTGGGGAATGTATATTCAGTATAATTATAGCCCATCTATTACAAGAAATAGAATAGAATTAACTAGTACAGGAGATAATCTTGGTATTCATCTTTTTCATGTTTATGGAGTTTCAGCTAATAAAGCTGAGTTTTTTAACAACATGATAACTACAGCTGTAACTACATCTGGAACTAATATTGGGATGTCTATTTGGTATGGTAAGCACATGAGTATTTATCACAATTCAATCCACTGTAGAGGAGGAAATAGTAATAACAGTAAGGCAATGAGGATTTATGCGCTTAGTTTTAGTAATGTTGGATGGTCTAGAGTAAGAAACAATATTTTGAAAAATTCTGGAGTAGGAGAAGCTTTTTACATCTCTTCAGGAGCAGTTTCTAAAAATTTTATAGTTCAACAAGATCATAATATTTATCATTCTACAACTACTACACCTTTAAGTTTAAGTGGTACTCTGCATACATTGGCTAGTTGGCAAAGTGCTACAAGTTTTGATGCAAATAGTTACGATTACGATCCAAATTTTTTATCTCCTACCGATTTGCATATTCAAGATACTACAGCTGCAGACAAAGGAGCTAATCTAAATATTATGATTGATATTGATGGAGACGTGAGACCTTTGGCTCCCTCTACAGGGTATGATATTGGAGCAGATGAATATATTCCTCCTACTTGTCCATTTGGATCTGGATTGGTTGCATTTAATCCAACAGCTGTTGGTATTGATGTTACTTTAACAAAGGGAGCAAACGATATCTCATGGATTTTTGAATATGGAACTCCAGGATTTACACCTGGAACTGGAACTTCATTGTTTTCTACAAACGATACAGCAACCATTGTTGGTTTAAATCCTGTCACAAACTATTGTGTGTATGTAAGAGGGATTTGTTCGGCAGGAGATACTTCTCTTTATGTCGGTCCTTATTGTTTTAGAACTGGTTGTGTGTCCACATTATCGGGTACTTATACCATAGATAATACTACTCCAACAGGAGGTGCTAATTTTAATTCTTTTTCAGATGTAATGAGTACACTTAACGGATGTGGAATTTCAGGACCTACAACATTTCTTGTTAAGCAAGGGAGTTACAATGAGCAAATTGACATAGGAACAATAGTAGGAACTTCTTCTACTAATACGATTACTTTCAAAGCTGATCCTGCAAATTCATTGCCGGCAGTGTTAGAATATTCTGCAAACTCAACTGCAAGTAATTATGTGGTTAAATTTACTGGAGCTGAGTATGTGATTTTTGATAGTTTGACTATAAATGCTAATGGATCAAGTTATGCTTATGGGTTTCATTTTGTAAATGCAGATAATGTTACAGTCAAGAATTGTGAAGTGACTTGTGCATTTAATAATAGATCTGCTTCATCACCAATTTATAACCAATCAGGTGCTGGGAATGTAGTGGAGAATTGTACCATAGAAAATAATATTCTAAAAAATGGATATTATGGGTTGTATTGGTATGGATTAAGTTCGGCAAAAGAAAATGGGAATGCCATTTTAAATAATGAAATCATAGATTTTTATCTTTATGGAGTCAATTTTATAAGTCAAAGTGGAGGTAGAGTTGAAAACAATACAATAGAACAAATGGCTTTTGCTCCTACCACCGCATACGGATTAAATATAAATGAAAATGACAATGTGAAAATTAAGTCTAATAAAATAGTCCTTACAGGAGCTGGATCAAATTTTGGTTTGTCTTTAAGTAATAGCGAAGGAACAAATAGTGATAAAGTGGAGGTTTACAATAATATGATTGTTACTTCATTTAGCTCTACGGGAACTTCTAGTGGTATGTATATTGGAAAAGGAAAGCACATTAATGTTTATCATAATTCAGTTCATGTACAAGGTGGATCTGCAGTTACAGGGCGAGCTTTGTTTCTTGTAGGTGATTCAAGTGCTAGTTTTGGAAACGTAAATATTAGGAATAATATTTTTGCAAATTCTGGTTTAGGAGTCGCAATGGAAATTGACTCTGGTGCAGTATCAAGTTACCTAGATGATATGGATAATAATGTATATTCTGCCACAAGTGGGGATTTAATAAGATATGGGGCAGCAGTATTTAACACATTGCCTCCTTATGTTGCTGTGTCAAGCCTAGATGCTAATAGTTTATCTGGGAATCCAGGTTTTATTTCTGGAGTTGATTTGCATTTGCTTGGAGCAATAGCTTACGATAATGGAGATCCAACTGTTGGTTTATTAACTGATATAGATGGAGATGTAAGGCCTTTGGCGCCTTCTACAGGATGGGATATTGGTGCAGATGAATATACGCCACCTTCATGTCCTAGTCCTTTTGCAATGACTGTAAATTCAATTTTAACTACATCAGCAATTGTGTCTTGGACGAATGGACCAGCCGATATTAGTTGGCAGTTAGAATACGGAGCGCCAGGTTTTGCAGTTGGTACAGGAACAATCGTAAATTCAACTTCCAATCCAACAACAGTTTCTGGATTATCACACTCTACTTGTTATGAAGTTTGGTTAAGAAGTATTTGTGCAGTAGGTGATACAAGTGTGTGGACAGGTCCTTATAGATTTTGTACGCAATGTGCACCTTCTACAGATTATTGCACAAATTTCGATTTGGATAGATTAGCTGAAACTCCTATGTGTTGGGGTACTTATATCAATACCACAGGAAATGGTCATATTCAAACCCATAATAATGATTTTAGATCTTCAGGACAATGTGTTCAATTCAATAATACAACTGATGCCTCTGCAATTATGATGTTGGCAGCTCCAGAAGTGTCAAATCTTGCTGCAGGAACTCATAGAGCTAACTTTTGGGCAAAAGGTGATTCTACAATTGTTGTAGGTACAATGACTAATCCTGCTAACCCAGGTACTTTTACTCCTTGGGATACAGTTTCTAATCCAAGTCCAGGTATATACACCAATTACAAAGTTGATTTTAGTACTTACACTGGTACGGATAGATATGTAGCAATTTGGTGGGTGCCAGGAACTACAAATAGCGAATTATTTATAGATGATTATTGTTGGGAGTTTGCACCAAGTTGCGAGAAAGCACCTTCTGTTACAGTTCTTAATGCAGGGCAAAGTAGTAATTCAATTAATTTAGGTTGGAATTCGGATACTTCTCACGTGAGTTACGTTATTAATTACGGACCAACTGGATATGATCCTGTTTCAAATCCTACAGGAGGACAAACAACTACTTCTACTATAAATTTTGTGTCGGTAGGAGGTTTAAATGCAGCTACAGAGTATTGTTTCTGGGTAAAATCAATCTGTACAAATGGGGATACAAGTTTCTGGGAGGGTCCAAATTGTGGAACAACTGGTTGTGGTACCTCTGTCGGTTTACCTTACTTTAATAATTTCTCTACATATAAATTTGTATCAGGTGTTGGTGAACAATTGCCGCAGTGCTGGACAGAAGGAAAAGGCGTTTTAACAAACTCTTCTACTTTAACAATGGGAACTTCAGAATGGCTGTATGATGGTTTTGCTAATGTAGGAAGTGAAGGTGCTGCAAGAATGAATATCAAGTCAACAAATAGAAATGAATGGTTTGTGTCTCCTGTTTTTAACTTAGGAACTAATCCAAACACAGATAGAATCATTGAATTTGATATAGCAATGACAGATAGGTCAAATACATCTACTGGGACTGCAGGTGCTGATGATAGTTTAGCTTTTGTTATTTCTACAGATGGAGGACTTACATGGAGTAATTCAAACATCTTAGAATTATGGGATGCTGCTAATACTCCTTCAAATACTGGAGATCATATTACTCATGTATTAAGTAATACGTCAGGTAGTGTTCAGTTTGCATTCTATGCAACATCATCAGTAACAAATGAGAATAACGATTGGTTTGTCGATAATTTTAGTATTAAAGATTCAGTTGCCTCTGGAATAGGAATAGAAGAGGTGAATTTAATCAATAACTTCAAAGTATATCCAAATCCAAATAATGGAGTGTTTACTATCTTAAACGAAGGTAATTCTCAATATTCAAATGTAAAACTTATGGATGTACAGGGAAGAGTGGTTTATGATAACAAACTGTTCTTTGCAAGAAACGGAAGTAGTAATGTTGAAGTAAATAACCTTACAAGTGGTGTTTATGTTTTGGTTTTACAAGGTGAAGGAAAGCAAGAACAACATAGAGTTGTGATTCAATAGTAAGTTTAAGTTTAAAAGAAAAAGGTCTTTTCATCATTTGAAAAGGCCTTTTTTTTTGTCGTAATTGAAGTTTTTTTTGTTCTCTATCAGAGTGTTAGTGTTTTAATTTTTACTGTGTAAAATTTCATTGTGTAAAATTTTACACAAATCGTATAAATAAATTGATAATAAGCAAAAAAATTACTACTTTCAGAACTTATAAATATAATAAACAACAACAATGAAGAAATTTTACTCAATGTTGACACTCCTCAGTGTGTCACTTCTAGTGCTTTTTAGCACCAATTCTTATTCTCAAGCATATGATGTGAGAATGACTAATCAAACTTTTTCATCTTTAACTAAAACGATTTCGTTTCCTGGAACTACTCCAAATGCAAATGGAAATGGAACTTTTACTCTAATCTATTGGGATGGAGATTTAGATGGTACAGGAACAAATCTTGAAAACCTTGTAATATCAGGGGAGACAGGTCCTTCTATTGGGAATACACTACCAACCGGACAATGTAGCGCTATAAGAGATTCTGTTGTTATTACTATTCCAATGGCAGATATTAATGCTTGGGCTGCTACAGGTGGTACTATTGATATGCTATTAACGGCCAACTCTAATGTTAATATTACCCTATGTACAGGTAGTTTAACAGTAGATGCACATTTAACTTACCCAGTTTCTACTGTACCAAATGATGCGGGAGCATCAACTTTTACTCCAACAATAGTTTGTCCTGGGACTAGTCCAGTTACTGTGCAGGTAAATAACTATGGAACTAATCAAATTGATTCAGTTTGGTTAAACTGGTCTAGAAACGGAGTTTTACAAACTCCAATTCAGATAACTTCTTTATTGGATACTACAGGAGGAACTGGTACAACTAGTGTTACTGTTGCTTTAGGAACTCAAACTTTTACAGCTGGAGTTACTGATGTTTATAAAGCTTGGACATCTATGCCGAACGGAACTGCTGACACAACTATCTCAAATGATACGATAGTTGCTAACATTAAACCAGCACTTACAGGAACATTTACAATTGGAGGAACATCTCCAGATTATTTAACTTTTGCTGCGGCAATCGCAGATTTGAATACAATTGGATTATGTGGTCCCGTAGTTTTTAATGTTCGTCAAGGAACTTATACGGAACAAATTGATTTGGGTGCAATTGTTGGTTCTACACCTACAAACATTGTGACTTTCCAAGCGGATCCTGCTAATACGGCAGCAGCTATTATTACTCATTCAGCTTCTGCAACAGCAGATAATTATGTTGTTAAGTTTTCTGGAGCAGAAAATGTAATTTTTGATAGCTTAACTATTAGTGCAACAGGATCAACTTATGCTTATTCAGTTGTTTTTGCAAGTGCAGAAAATGTAACAATAAGAAATTGTGAAATTAATGCAAGTTCTACTTCTACTAGTTCATTAAGTACTGCAGTTAGAAACGAAACAGGAGTTAATGTTGAAAATTGTACTCTTGAAAACAATACTATAAATTACGGATATTACGGGATTTACTGGTATGGAGGAAATACCACTACTAAAGAGGTAGGAAACGTAATAAGAGGAAATGATGTGAAAGATTTTAGAAATTATGGAATTTATTTCTATTACCAAGCAGGAGGAGTTATAGAAGGAAATAACATTGAGCAAGTGGCTAATTCAACCTCATTTTCTTATGGGATGTATACATACTATACTGACAGCATTAAAATAAAAGCAAACAGTGTAATATTGACTGGAACTAGTACAAATTACGGTTTGTATTTATACAGGTCTCATGGTTCGGCTACAGATAAAAGTGAAGTTCAAAACAATATGATTGTAACTTCTCCTACATCAACAGGAACTTCTTACGGAATCTATTTAGGATATGGTCAACATCTTAACATCTATCACAACTCTGTTAATGTAAGAGGAGGAAGTGCAACAGCAGGGAGAGGGATATATTTATTAGGAAGTACTTCTACATTGTATGGAAATGTAAATATTAGAAATAATATTTTTACAAATTCAGGTCTTGGGAATGCCATGTATATTAATACAGGAGCAACATCACCATCTTTCTTAGATGCTATGGATTATAATATTTATAATGCAGCTAGCGGAGATCTTATAAGTCTTAATGGAACTATCCACACAACAATGGCTAGTTATATTGCTGCATCTAATTTAGATTCAAATAGTTTTGATGCAATACCAGGTTTCTTTTCAAGTACAGATTTACACTTACAAGGTGGGGTAGCAGCTGATGCTGGTGCAAATACTGGAGTAATGGTAGATTTTGATGGAGATGCTAGACCGTTATTACCTTCAACTGGATATGATATTGGAGCGGATGAGTACATTCCACCAACATGTCCAATGGGATATGGATTAACTGCATTTAACCTTACTTCTACAAGTGCTGATGTAACTTGGACTAAAGGAATTAATGATGTTTCATGGATTTTTGAATATGGAACACCAGGATTTACTCCAGGAACAGGAACTTCTTTGGTTTCTGCAAATGATACTGCTACGATTACAGGATTAAATCCAACTACAGATTATTGTGTGTACGTTAGAGGGGTTTGTTCTGCAGGAGATACTTCATTGTATTTTGGACCTTATTGTTTCAAAACAAGATGTGTTTCTTCTTTATCAGGAGTCTATACAATTAATAGCGCTTTACCAACCGCAGGTGTCAATTTTGCTTCTTTTGGAGATGCAATTGCAGCATTAAATAATTGTGGTGTTTCAGGGCCAACAACTTTCAATGTTAATCAAGGAACTTATACAGAGCAAATAGTTGTTAATAATATAGTAGGAGCTTCAGCTGTAAATACAATTACTTTCCAAGGAGATCCAACAAATACAGCAGCTGCAATTTTAACTTATGCAGCAACAGGAGCTGCGGATAACTATGTAGTTAGTTTTGATGGTGCGGAACATATTATAATTAACAACTTAACTTTGACAGCAGGAGGTTTAGCTTATTCTTACGTGATTTACTTCCCTACTACTGCCTACAATGTTGTAATAAAGAACAGTGAATTGAATGGTAGTTCAGGAAGTACATCTACAAATGCAACTGTAATATATGATGCCACTGGAACAACAAACCTTATCGAGAACGTAACAATTGATAGTAATGATATCAATGACGGATCTTATGCTCTTTATATGAGAGGAGGAGGTACAACAACTAAAGAAAAAGGGTTGAAAATAACGAATAACAACATTACAGGGTTCAGTTATTATGGAACTTATTTCTATTACCAAGACAGTATTCTTATTGAGAATAATAATATGGAACAAAGCCCTACGGCTACCTCATTCTGTTATGGTTTGTATACTTACTATTTGGATAATGCAAAGGTGAGCAGAAATCGTGTTGTCTTGCACAATACGACTACCAATTATGGAATGTATGTGGGGAGATATGCAGGATTAGACAATGAAGTTTCAAATAACATGATTATTACTTCAGAAAACTGTTTACCTACAAATACAGCATACGGGATGTACGTTAATTATGCTTTAAATACTAGAATTTATCATAATACGATTAATGTAAGAGAAGGAAGTCCTACGGGCTCTAGAGCTTTATACGTTACAGGATCAACTTCTTCTTTGTATGGAAATGTTGATATTAGAAATAACATTTTTGTTAATTCAGCAGGAGGGTATGCATCTTATGTTCTTTCAGGAGCATCTACCACGTTCCTTTCACATTTAGATTACAATATTTATCATACTACGGGTACAAATGCGATTAACTTTAATAATACTAACTACACTAGTTTTGCCGCTTATCAAACAGCTACATTAAGAGATAGTAATAGTTATATGTCTACACCTCAGTTTGTAGCGCCAGATGACTTACACCTTGTTGGTGTTGTTGCATACGATAACGGAGATCCTACTTTAGGAATTATGACAGATATTGATGGAGATGTAAGGCCATTGGCACCATCTACTGGTTATGACATTGGAGCGGATGAATATATTCCACCTTCATGTCCTAGTCCTTA
>CAXIAX010000075.1:0-12890 GCA_964021785.1 uncultured Flavobacteriales bacterium | reverse complement strand
ATTTTCTATGAACAATAGACTATGGAAAGAGAATTTGAATTAAATTCAATACAACTACGTTTTTCCCTAAATTTACCCCATCAAAAAACTAGTTTACATAGCGCTATTTTGCCTGCCATTTATGGGGAGTGCACAAATGTTTGACTCCATAAGAGTGAGCGTCACCAAAAAACCTAGTTTTTACGGAAATTACAATACTAGAAACTCTTTTATTTCAAATTATAGAGCACAAGTGAAAGGTGTTTCTGCTGGTGTTTCTTATAACAAACAGTTTACAATGGCATTGGGGTACAACTGGCTTATCACAGATTTTGAAAGTATACTGAACGAAAAAGATACTGCAAAACTAAAACTTAGATACATTTCTCCTTTTGTAGAGTATTCCTTTTTAGAAAAAAACAACTTCATTGTTTCCATTCCAATCTATTTGGGATTTGGGCAATCTTTGTACGAGACCAAGAACAAAGAAAAATTCAAAAAAAACTTCATGGTTCTATATGAACCTTCTATGAAAGTTACCTACCGTTTTCTGCAATACATCAGTATTAGTGCAGGAGTTGGGTTTCGTGTAGTATTGGTAGGAAATAGTTCACTTATAGAAAACTTTAATTCTCCTACCTACACAATGGGAGTTGGCCTATTTATTGGTGACATATATAAAGATGGAAAAAAACAATGGTCCAAATTCAACAATTAATACAATATAATTTAACTTTAAAAAGTTATCTAAACTAAACCTATTTTATGCAAATTAAGCACCTCTTATTTTTACTTTTTATATCAATCTCGGCTGTAAATTTATCGCAATCCAAAACATTGATAAGTAATGACGAAGTAGCGAAAGAAAATGATTCTCTTTCTCCTATTTTTTACAAAAACAGGTATAACGAAACTGATTTACTAAAGAAAATTACCGATAATTACGGGAACAAAGAAGACAAATTATACGGAACAAGAAACCTACGTCCTATTCTTCATGGAATTGCCTACCGTGGTGGTGGTAACAATTATTACCACAAAACGGACAAAAGAAAAAACCAAAACCCATTGCCTAATGATGGTTTGATTAACCTTTGCAAAGAGGGGTTTTCAAAATCTGTGTATTTGTACCAAAGAAATTTTGATTCGGCTTACAACAAAGTACAATGTAACTGTATAGATGGTGCTGAAAATAATGTGGAGTATTTACAACTGGATTATTTTGATAAAAATCATGTGTATGAAATGGTGAAAATGGTGTACGAAAGTGCAACTATCGATTCAGTTGGTCCCGTATATTTACATTGCTGGAATGGATGGCACGCTTCGGGATATATTTCTGCTATTTTATTGAAACAATTTTGTGGGTACACCAATTTACAAGCTACAAGCTATTGGGATATTGCAACAGATGGTGCAAACCAAAGTCCAAGATATAGAACAATAAGAGACCAAATTAATGATTTTGTACCGATAGAAGAATTTAAAATAAGTGACGAAATGGGGAATGCCATTTGCCCTCCAATGCCAGAAATTCTTGATAGCTCTAAAATTCACTTAGAAATAGAACATTTGGTAATTGTACCTGAAGCAATTCCGGTAAACTACAGACTTATTTTGTATGATGTGACCTTTGCTCCAGGAAAGACTTCTATTGCTAACGCTTCTTCTAACGAAGATTTAAATCACTTGTATGATGCCCTTACAAAATACTCTGATTTGAAAGTAGAAATAGGTGGGCATACAGACAGAAGTGGAAATGAAGCAACCAACAAAAAGCTTTCTACACAAAGAGCAAAATTTGTATATGACAATATGATTAGTAGAGGTATTTCTGCTGGCCAAATGACTTACAAAGGGTTTGGTTCCTCAATGCCTGCATTTAGTAATAAGTACAAATCAGGAAGAGCCAGTAACCGTAGAATTGAAGTGAGAATTACTCAAAAAAGAGATTTTGGTAGCAACAGCTTGGTTGATGAATCGGCTTATGAAGAAGAATTATTATATTTGAAAACGATAAACTCTTCAGAGATTGCAATTGGGAACTCTTATATTTTAGATAATTTTAGTTTCGAATCTGGAAAATCTAATATCGCAGATTCCAATAACACAGATTTAGTAGCATTAGTTGGTTTCTTAAACGATAATCCAAACACGACTATAGAAATTGGAGGATATACCGATAACTCTGGAATAAAAGAAAAGAACGATACTATTTCGCAGTTGAGAGCAGAGTCAGTGTATTTATATTTGAGAAACAGAGGAATTGCAGAAGAGAGATTGGATCACGTGGGATACGGGCAAAAAAGCCCAATTGCTCCTAACCACCAAAAATGGGGAAGAGACAAAAACAGAAGAATAGAAATAAAAATTACAAGTTTATAAAAGATGGAAAAAATTAATTCGGATCAAGCACCAGAACCAGTAGGAATGTACCCTCACGCACGTAAAGTGGGAGATTTATTGTTTTTATCGGGAGTTGGGCCAAGAGAAAAAGGAACCAAAGTAATTCCTGGAGTAGAACTTAATGAAGACGGAACAATTAAATCTTACGACATTGCTGTTCAGTGTCATTCTGTTTTCAAAAACGTGAAATTAATTTTGGAAGCAAGTGGTTCTTCTTGGGATAAATTGGTAGATGTAACTGTTTTCTTAACCAACATGAAAGACGATTTCAAGATTTACAATAAAATTTATGCGGAGTATTTCAAAGATAATTTACCGTGTAGAACTACGTGTGAAATAAACTGCCTCCCTACCCCTATTGGAATTGAGTTGAAGTGTATTGCTACGGTATAATAGAGATTTGACCGTTTCGCTTTTAAGACGTAAATATTAGACAAAAAAAAGACTCATTGACATTGTCAATGAGTCTTTTTTGGTTTTATTAAAGTCCTCTAATTACTCTTTTGCTTTCTTCAATTGAGAAAGTAATTTTTTCATTTCTGTAAATTCGTTTTTATCTTTTTTCAATTTATCAGTAATCTCTCCATACATTTCTATAGCTTCCTTTATGTCTTTTCTTGCAAGACTAAGTTTTCCTAATTGCGAATAAGCAAAAGCACGAGAATATTTTTGGTAACAATCCAATTCTTCCTCTTTCAGTTCATTAATAATTTCGATTATTTTCTCTAAATCTGCATCCGCTTTTATTTTATACTTATTTCTAAATTTCACAGGGATATCTGGATCCGATTCTAAATCTATAGCCGCAATCGCTCTATTTCTAATAAAAATATGATCTTTAGGGAATTTTTTAATACAAATATTAAAATTCTTACTCGATAATTGTTCCTTCCCATCTTTAGAATATCCTATTCCCAACAAATTATATGCTTGATATAATTCACTATTTAGCTCTTGGGCCTTTTTTGCAGTACTTATAAGGCTTTTAACATTACCTGTACGCCAATAAGCTTTTGCCAAAAGAATATAAATTTCTTCAACTTGTTCATTTTCTATCAGCATAATTCCACAAAACTCAATGCAATCTTTGTGTTTTCCTGTCAAATACAGCATTTCAGCTTTATTTATCTGCTCTAAAGTTTCCTTTGAATGTTTTTTAGCTTTCACTTTAGGTTTAGCATCTGTTACAATTTCAATTCTTTGTGGAGTACCTTCCAGTCCAAATTCAAAATCAATTTCTTCTTGAGAAGTAACTGTAGAAAAGCTGAATTTTTCCACTTCAGTAATCTCTGTTGTGTTTTCTGTTACATTGGCAAAACAATCCAAGTAATCATTTATTAATTCCTTATCGTTACTTACAATAATGTTTTCAAAATTATAAAGTTCTGCTCTTAAAGTCCAGGTGTAAGTACCTGTTACAACAAGTCTTTCATCTATAATACAAAAGTTATTATGCATTAAGTTTGGGGATTGCGACACTCTAATCTTAACACCTAGGTCTATTAGTTTTTGAAAATTGATTTTTGGATGAGTAAAATTCATTTTGTCATCACTAACAATCAATTCTATTTTTACCCCATTTTCATTCAGTTTTATTAATGTTTTATAAAAAACCGGATTAGTAAACCACTCTACTGCTATTTTTACATCCGATTTAGAATTTGCTAGATTAGTTAATACTTTTTTTGCTAATTTTTTGTGAAATAATTTTGTAATCATAAATCTTATTGAAACCTTTTTTGGTTCTTTAGTTTGTTTTTAATTGTGTAAATCTATCTTTTATTAGAAAGAAAATTATTCTTTCAATTCCTTCTCAATTTTATCTTTTTTGTTTCAAGTCAGTCACAAATTCTTTAATCCTTTGCTCCTCTTCTTTTTTACAAATAAGTAATACTCCTTTTTCTTCTACCACAATATAATCGTCCAATCCTTGAATTACCGCCAACTTATCTTTTGGCAAACGAACTATACAGTTTTTAGAATCATATAAATTGGTTTTATCTCCAATTACAGCATTGTTATTTTCATCTTTATCAATGTGTCCATAAAGTGCTCCCCAAGTGCCCAAGTCACTCCATCCAAAATCCGAAAGAACTACATATACGTTTTGTGCTTTTTCCATGATTCCATAATCAATAGAAATATTAGTACACTCTGCATAAGTATGATCTATAAATTCCGATTCCATATCGGTATTATACACATTCATTCCTTCTATAAATAATTCATGAATCTCACTCAAATGTTCTTCAAATGATTTAATGATTGAGTCTACTGTCCACACAAAAATTCCTGCATTCCAATAAAAATCACCACTGTCTATAAATTCTTTGGCTAACTCTAAATTTGGTTTCTCAGTAAACATTTTCACATCTCTTACCACATCTATGGTCCCTTCCACATTGTCTAAAAATTGAATATATCCGTAACCCGTATCTGGTCTACTTGGTTTAATTCCCAAAGTAACTAAGCAATCTTCCGAATTTGCTTTACTCAATGCAATTTCCAAAGTCTCTTTAAAAGCAACTTCATTCATCACAATATGATCAGATGGCGCTACGACTAATGTAGCGTTTGGATTCATTTTTTTTATTTTGTAACTAGCATAAGCTACACATGGAGCCGTATTTTTACGGCTAGGCTCCAATAAAATCTGATTTTCGTCTATCCCTGGCAATTGTGCTTGCACTAATTCTTTATAGTCAGAATTAGTAACTATATATATATTTTCTTTTGGGCAAACCAACAACATTCTATCAAAAGACATTTGTAACAATGTTTTTCCCATACCCAATACATCATGAAATTGTTTAGGAAATTCTTCGGTACTCATAGGCCAAAACCTACTTCCAATTCCTCCTGCCATCAGGATACAATAATTGTCTTTCATCTTATAATTTTTACATTTCTCACGAAAATACAAAACTTAACTCGTTTATTATAAAAATAACTTGTCTACGGTATAATTTCGCAACAAAACGTCCAGTTAAATATTAAGAAAACATTACCGTTAATATTAAATTTCACACCGTTTATTCAATTTTCTTTTGGTACTAAAATATTTTTCGTATTTTGCCGTGTATTTACGAAAGTAGACTAGATTTGACATAGAAAAATTCCGTATTAAGCAACTAGGAAATTAGAGAGGTGGCCGAGTGGCTTAAGGCGCACGCCTGGAAAGCGTGTATATGGGTAACTATATCGAGGGTTCGAATCCCTTCCTCTCTGCAATAAAAAAAACAAATAGAAAACAACAAACAATAAAATAACAACAAGACAAAAAAAATAACCATGAAAAAAGTAATATCACTAATCGCACTTATCGGGCTTTTTACATTTGGAATGAACACTGCAAGTTTTGCAGATGCAGCATCTGATTCTATCGCTCAAGTTGAAGAACAAATGGCCGCTAAAGCTAAGTCTGATGCAGACGCAGCAAAAGCTAAAGCCGCAGCAGCATCCACTGCAGCAACACCAGCTAAAGCAAATGTTGGAATCGTACAAAAAGTAAAACAATACTTTATTGATGGTGGACCAGAATTCATGGCACTTGTATTCTTAGTATTCTTATTAGGTCTTGCACTTAGTATAGAAAGAATCATTTACTTGAACATGAGTACTACAAACAACCAAAAATTGCTTAACGAAGTAGAAGAAGCTATGCAAAGTGGAGGGGTTGAAGCTGCTAAAGACGTTTGTAGAAATACAAGAGGACCAGTAGCAAGTATCTTTTACCAAGGGTTAGACAGAGTAGACGAAGGAGTAGAAGCTGTAGAAAAATCAGTAGTAAACTACGGAAGTGTACAAGCTGGATTATTGGAGAAAAACCTTTCTTGGATTTCTTTATTTATCGCAACTGCACCAATGCTTGGGTTCTTAGGGACAATTATCGGTATTATTGAAGTATTTGATATTATTGAAATTACAGGACAAACTGAGCCAGTACAAATTGCAGGAGCAATGAAAGTAGCCTTGAATACTACATTGGCTGGACTTGTTGCAGCAATCGTTCTTCAAGTGTTTTATAACTACATCATTTCTAAAATTGATGGAATCGTTAATGATATGGAAGATGCTTCTATCTCATTAGTAGATATGGTTATCAAGAACAATAAATAATTGTAACAAAACCAAGTTAAAACTTAGTTTTCGTTAAACACAAAAATTTTAAAAACATGGAAAACAAAACACTTTCAAGAGCACTTTTCTTTGTGTCAGTCATATTATTTCTTATCACAGCCTATTTTGTCTATGGAATGATGAGTAATGGAGCACCAGATGCTTATGACCCAGACCAAATGGGTGTTGAATTAATTGACCAAGGACAAGCAACAACTGCAAATTACGCAGCAAAAGGAAAAGAAGCTTACGACAATAAAGTAAGTACTATAGAAGGAAACATCCTTGCTGGAGTAAACTACATGACTATTATCTTATTCATAGCTGGAGGACTTATGGTTGTCTTCTTACTATTAGGGTTAATAAGAACATTAATGACTGATTTCAAGAAAGGAATCCCTTCATTGATTTTTGTAGGAATTGTTATAATAGCTTTTGTATGGGCGTCTCTTAATTCTGGATCAAGTACCGAAGGGTTTGATGGTCTAGTAAGAAAAATGGGAGAAGAAGGAGCAGGAGAAGTTGTTGCTAAAAGTAACTTCTGGGTAAATGGATTATTGTTTGTCCTTATTCCTGGAGCTATTATTTTAGTAATAGATCTTGTTTGGAGCCTTATCAAAGGATATTCAAAGTAATTAATTAAAAACTTAGATTATGTCAAGACGTAAATTACAAGAAGTGGATGCAAGTTCTATTGCAGATATTGCATTTATTCTACTTGCCTTTATTATCATAGCAACTACTCTTGAAAAAGAATCTGGATTGCCTGCAGTACTACCTCAAAAAAGAGATAATACTGCTGAGAAACCACCAGAAATTAACGAGAAAAATATTCTTGAAATATTGATCAACAAAGAAGATCAATTGTTAATTGAAGGAGAATGGGATAAGACTCTAGATGATATAGTAGATGTAGTGAAGGAATTCATGACAAACCCAACTGATGCTGAAAACCTTCCTAGAATGGATGTTGTTAGCGAAGAGGAATGTCGTAAAAACCTTGCTATTCTTAAAGCAAACAAAGAAACTGCAAAAGGAACTGCCTTAGGTATTATTAATGACCAAATAGAAAAGTGGGAAACTAAACTAGAAGCAGTGAAATTGGTAGGAACATACCGTACAGTAAATAAAGCTGCTACCATTGCAATACAATATGATAAAGCAACTACTTACGGTAAGTACATTGGAGTGAGAGATAAAATTATGACTGGTCTTAATGAATTAAGAGACCAAAAAGCTATGGATGCATTTGGTGTAACATACAGTTCACTAGAAAGCATTAGAGCAGAAGTAAAAACTGAAGAAGACAAAGCAAAAATTAATGCAATTCGTCAGGTTTATCCTCAAAAAATTATCAAACTACCTCCAAAAGAAGTTTAAACCTTTAACAAACAAAATTATGTCAAAATTTAGACAAAATAAATCAAAAGAAGTACCTGCAGTATCTACAGCATCCCTACCGGATATTGTATTTATCGTACTTGCTTTCTTCGTTACGGTTTCTTCTATGAAACAAAGTGACCTAAAAGTAGAGATTACAAAACCAACTGGTAAAGAGATTATCCAACTAGATAAAAACGAAGCCATTGATTATGTAAATGCCGGGATTCCAAAGAATACAGCTTTCGGAACTTCTGCAAGACTTCAATTAGATGATCAAATAGTTCCTAACTTTCTTAAAATAAGAGAGTTTATTGAGCTTAAAAGATCTGAAAGAACACAATTGGCAAACGATAAAGCTACAGTAGCAATTATTGCTGATAAAGATGATGTTGATATGGATATTATCGACAAAATTGAAAATGAACTAAGAGAAGTAGATGCATTAAGAATTAACTATTCTACTCAAAAAGAGTCTTTAAATCGTTAATAAATAATACACTCTTAATTTTAAATAATTAAAAAAGGAATTGATTTTAATCAGTTCCTTTTTTTTGTGGTAATATTTAAGCAAAAAAATAGAGTTTTTGATTGAATAATAATTAATTTTGTAGCTCAAATGGAATCAGAAATAACAATAAAACCCACAGCAAGTTTCAATTTAAAATCTAAATTGGCTGATTATGTAGCACTATCAAAACTACGTCTTGCTAGTTTGGTTGTATATTCCGCAGGTTTGGGATATGGTATTGCACTATTAACTGCAGAAGTCTTTCCTCTTGCCCACAAAACAGATTACGATTTTTCGTGGCAAACATTTATATTCATCATTCTAGGTGGATTTCTAGTTACTGGATCATCCAATGGATTTAATCAAGTAATTGAAAGAGAATCTGACGCTAAAATGTCTAGAACTGAGAACAGACCAATTCCAGCTGGCCGAATGAGCGTAACGGAAGGACTGATTGTTTCATCAGTAATGGGAATAATTGGACTTATACTTCTTTACTTAATAAACGACATTACTTTTGCACTAGGACTTATTGCACTTATCTCTTATGTTGCAATATATACTCCAATGAAAAAAATGACCCCAATCTCAGTATTTGTTGGCGCTTTTCCTGGAAGTATACCTCCCATGATAGGATACATTGCCGCTTCTGGCGAATTTGGGTTTGAGCCAGGAATGATTTTTCTAGTACAATTTGTATGGCAATTTCCACATTTTTGGGCTATCGCCTGGAAAGGAAGCGTAGATTACGCAAAAGGAGGCTACAAAATGTTGCCTTTTGGAGATGCAAAAGATAGAAGAACAGCATTTATCATTTTATTTTATACCCTATTTATAATTCCTGCAGGAATGTTACCTTGGGTATTTCACGTTTCTGGCATGACCTCTATGATACTTAGTTTAGTATTGGGCGTATATTTTATTCGTCCTGCAATTAAATTATATAAATCTTTGGAAGATGAAGATGCATTAAAACTAATGTTTGCTTCCTTTTCATATCTTCCACTAATCTTTTTATTTTATTATTTAGATTTATTGGTACAAGTATACTTTATCAATTAAAACCAACCCAATGGAAGAACAACAAAACATTGAAGAATATTACGAGATAGCAAGAAGAAAAGCGAAAACAAACATTGTTTGGTTTGCCATATTCTCTATAGTAATGCTATTTGCAGGATTAACCAGTGCCTACATTGTATCTAAAGGAGATAACTTTTGGGTTAGTTTTACCATGCCGAGCATGTTATGGATTAGTACTGCTTTCATCTTACTAAGTAGTGTTACCATGGTATTGGCCGTAAGAAGCGCAAAAAAAAGAAACAAAAAACAAACTACCCTCTTATTGCTTATCACCTTAGCATTGGGTATTGCATTTGGTGGGTCTCAATACTTTGCTTGGAAACAATTATACCAAAAAGGATACTCATGGGCTGATAAAATTGTGAATCCAAATACTGGAGAGTTTATTGTAAAAGGTGAGTATGGTGTAGATTACACAATAGAGTTTCAAGGAAAAACCTTGATACAAGAAGAGGATGGATTTTTCTTTATGGGACAACAAGCTATAAAAATTGATAAAGAAGAATACACTGAATTACAAAATACAAAACCAGAAATGTTTGTTGGGAAAGAATTCGTTAGAGTTCAAGAGAACAAAAAAACGAAAGGTAAAACAGTATTAGAGGCAATCGTTATTTCTAAGATGCCTTTACCTCCTAGCTATGAAGAGAAACTAAAATCAGTAGGAAATGTGAGTAGTTCCTACTTCTATACACTTACAGTATTGCATTTAGCACATATTTTTGTAGCACTTATCTACCTATTTAGAATGGTATTTATTGCTTCAAACAAAGAATTAGACGAAGACAATCAATTAAAAATAAAACTAGGTGGATATTTTTGGCACTTTTTTGCAGGATTGTGGGTCTATTTATTATTATTTTTGTTTTTAATTCATTAAACTTGTAAAAAATTATTAGAAAGTTATGGCAGAGCATGTAGAAAATGTTGATACCGCAACAGCTTGGGGCGGTGGTAGATCTCCTTTCAGAGCTACCTATGGTAAAATGATGATGTGGTTCTTTTTGGTGTCAGATGCATTGACATTCGGAGGATTCTTAATAGCACTGGGATTTGCTAAAGCTTCAGCCGAGTCTTGGCCAGTGGCAGAAAAAGTGTTTTTTCACTTTCCGCTAACCCACGCCAATTTACCGTTAATTTATGTAGCGTTAATGACATTTATCCTTATCGTGAGTTCGGTAACTATGGTACTTGCCGTAGAAGCTGGTCACAGAATGGATCAAAAAGGAGTTCAAAAATGGTTAGGATGGACCGTAGTTGGAGGAGCTATATTCTTAATCTCACAAGGATGGGAATGGAGTACTTTCATTGCAGGACCTGACGGAATGATATCTACGTGGGCAGATAATGCTACACTTACGAACAATCCTTACAGTCCATTAAATCCAGATGATTTAAGATATACTAATTTCTTTTTCTTCGTAACAGGATTTCACGGATTCCACGTTTTCACTGGAGTACTAATTAATTTCTTAGTATTTCTTCAAGTAAAAAAAGGAGTGTATCAAGCAAGAGGACACTACGAAATGGTAGAGAAAGTAGGACTATACTGGCACTTTGTTGATTTAGTATGGGTATTTGTATTTACATTCTTTTACTTAGTATAACTTTTTTTAATCCACTTTTTACACACTATTTATTATGGAAAATAGAGACGATTTAATTGTAAACGATAGCTACGCACCCTTATCTAATCACACAGAAGAAGAAGGAAAAGCAATTCGTAAAAAAATATGGTTTGTTACAATCTTACTTTCAGTATTAACTACTGTTGAGATTTTTATGGGAATATATTTAAGTGATAGAGACGCTAGTCTTTGGCCAGTAGTAAAATGGGCTTTCATTATCATGACAGTAGTAAAAGCTTTTTACATTGTAATGGAGTTTATGCACTTAGGACACGAAAACAAAGCCTTAAGAAGATACATTATTATCCCTTACATATTCTTCATCATATACATGATGTTCCTAATCCTAAAAGAAGGATTCTTTGTTGGAGCAGGGTACAATTAACTAGCAATACATGAAACTTACCAAAAGACTAGGATTGTTCGCAATCCTTTTTGGAGTACCAATTATTTTTCTTTACACACTTGCTAGAGGAAAAAATAACTCTCAAGATTTACCCTATTTTGGTAAAACGGAAGAACTTGCAAAAAAAACCGAAATCAAAGATTTTACATTTTATGACATTGATAGCAATGTTGTAAATAAAGAAACTACTGAAGGAAAAACATTAATAGTTTCTACTTTGATTCCTTCTTGTCCAGAGAAATGTCCTATTATTCAGAAACAACTGAAATACTTTGTCTATGATAAATTATATGACGTTCCTGCTTTCAAAGATTTATTATTCATTTCTCACTTGGTAGATACCAATGGAGGAATTCCTGACCTACCTTATTTTGTAGAGCAGCAAACAGAATATGATCTTACTAATTGGAAAATGGTAACAAGCTTAGATAATCCTATCTATGATATTGATCTTCCAAATGCTAATTTAAAAAACACCAATTTTAAATTTAAAAACTCAATTGGAGGAAAAACCTATTACAGTATGATTCTACTTATTGATAGAAACAGAAAAGTAAGAGGACTATACCAAGGAGATCAAACTCCACAGATAGAAAATCTAAGAAAAGACATTAGAAAATTATTTTTGGAATACAAAATGATTGAAAAAGAGAAAAAAGCAAACGAATCTAAAGATTAAATTTTAGGCAACATTTCTCTTATATTTAAAGTAAATTTGAACTTTAAATCCATTTCTTAAATGAACAAAGCATACTATTTACTTTTCACAATAATCTTATTTATTTCATGTAATAACGAGACTTTACCCTATTTGGGAGTATCAGAGCTTGATTATGAAACAAACAAAGAAATAAAACATACAGTAGGTACTTTTTCTTTCATTAATCAAGATGAAGCATTAATCACAGAAGAGTATCTGAAAAATAAAATTACAATTGTAGATTTCTTCTTTACAACTTGCCCAACAATTTGTCCAGATATGACAAAAAACATGAAGCAAATACAGAAGAAATGGTCTAGCAATGATCGAATACAATTTCTTTCCCATACCGTGGATCCTAAAACCGACACGCCACATAAACTAAAACGATACACCAACTTTTTTGATATTGACACTAAAAATTGGAACTTTGTAACAGGAGAAAAATCTGAACTTTACGACCTAGGTTTTCATAGCTATATGGTAACTACAGATGAAGATGACATTGCCCCAGGTGGATTTATTCACTCTTCACTATTTATCTTAGTTGACGGAAATTTACACATCAGAGGAATATATGATGGGCTAAAGGAAACTGAACTAAAACAATTGAATACAGACCTAAAACTATTAATCAATGAATGAAAAGAAATATAAAAGAATTGCAATTATTCTATC
>CAXIAX010000074.1:0-12894 GCA_964021785.1 uncultured Flavobacteriales bacterium | reverse complement strand
ATGCTGTAAAAGGTGCGGCCAATGTAGCTGGTAATGTAGCAGATGGAGCTGTAAACATAGCAGGAAATGTAGCTAACAAAACTGCAGATGCGGCAAAAGGAGCGGCAAACCTAGCAGGTGATGCTGTAAAAGGTGCGGCCAATGTAGCTGGTAATGTAGCAGATGGAGCTGTAAATGCGGCAGGAAATGTGGCCGGAGGAGCAGCCAATGTAGTTAAAGGAGCAGCAGCAGGTGCAGTAAGTGCAGGGTCAGGAATTATGGACAAAGCAGGTGATTTACTTGGCGGAATTAAAGACAAAGCTGGTGATGCTTGGGAAGGTGCCAAAGACATGGCTGAGAACGTAGCCGACAAAGTTGGTGATGTAGCTGGTGATGCTTGGGAAGGTGCCAAAGATATGGCCGAAAAAGCTGGAGACAAAATAGAAGATGCGGTAGAAAACATCAAAGATAGATTTGACGGAGAAGAAGAATAATCTCACATTATAAAAAAATAAAAAGCCACTTTTCGACTAGAAAGGTGGCTTTTTTTTGCTAAATATTATCATATATAATTCTATCTTTGTTCTTTATTAGCAGTAAACAATACAATAATTGCTACAAAAATAACGTATATCGATACCATGAAAAATTTATTGACAGCTTGTTTCATTATGCTATTTTGCCAACATTCTTTTTCGCAAAGCGAAGAATTTGGGATTTGGCTAGGAACTGCTTCCTATTTTGGTGATTTAAATCCAACTATAAACAAGAATTTTTACAAAACAATTAATCCCGCTCTAGGTATTATGTACAAAAGAAACCACAGAAACCTGAGGTATTCTTACCGCTTGCATTTTATGTACGGAAAAGTAGAAGCTTACGATTACCAAAGTGAAGATGCTTGGCAACAAAACAGAGACTTGAATTTTTACACCACAATTCTAGAATTAGGTGCAATAATGGAAGTAAACTTTGTGAAATACAAAGTAGGTGAAATGAAAAAACAGAACCAAACTCCATTTTTGTTTTTTGGATTAGCAGGCTATAATTTTAAGCCAAAAGGACTGTATAAAGACAGTTGGTACGATTTACAAGCACTAAGTACAGAAGGGCAAGAAACGAGCTTAAATACGGCTGATAAATACAAACTGAACCAACTTGCAATACCAGTAGGAGTTGGATACAAAGTAAATGTAACCGAGAACCTATCTTTTGCATTTGAAATGGGCGCAAGAATCCTATTTACCGACTATCTGGATGATGTGAGTAAAAAATATGTTGATCCAGGAGGATTACAAGAAGAAGCTGGGATACTTTCTCCGATCTTAGCCGATAAATCCAAAGAACAAGTTGGCGACAGAAATATTGGCCACGACAGGGGAAACTCAGAACTAAAAGATTGGTATATATTTACAGGCTTCACATTCTCTTATTCATTCAACAAAGGAGACGAATGCACAAGAGCATTTTCTAGAAAATAGGACAACTTATGCTAGAATCCATCCTACAATTTGATACCGATTTATTCTTGTTTTTTAATGAGTTGCACACTCCTTTTTGGGATACTATCATGTATTGGGTTAGTCACAAATTCTTTTGGGTTCCATTTTATGCATTTCTTGTTTTCTTACTTTTCAAAAAATACGGATTACAAAAAGCTATTATTCTTACCCTGCTAATTGTAGCTACATTTGCATTATGCAATACTCTTTCGGTAGAAGCTTTCAAAAATGTTTTTCATAGATTAAGACCTTGCCATAACGAAGATATAGCCCACAAAGTTCACATTTTGCACAACCACTGTGGAGGGCAATGGGGATTTGTTTCCTCTCACGCTACCAATGTATTTGGCTTAGCCACAATCACTAGCTTTTTTCTTTCAAAAAAGATTAAATACTTTGGAATTCTAATTTTTATTTGGGCTGCACTAGTTAGCTACAGTAGAATTTACTTAGGTGTACACTACCCTCTCGATTTATTTTGTGGAGCTTTATTAGGGATTTCTATAGGCAGTATCGTTTTCTTCCTTGCAAGAAAATTAGGATTGAATCTGGAGTCTAACTAATCTTTCTTCTACTTTAGGATTTATATAAAATCCCTCTTTTTATTTTCTTAAAAATGTGAATCATATCCCTATTTGGATGATTCGTATTATTAGATTCCCGCTTTCACGAGAATCTATTAAAATAAAAATTTAGCTGATTAAAAAATTAAATAGCCTTTTCAAAAGCCTTAATCTTCTCCATTAATTCGGCTTTCAATTCTGGATTCGCCACGTCATTGTTTTTGAAGTTGTCGTGAAACGAAGGCAAACTAAAATTCTCTACAATGGTTGCACCATGTCTTGGAAATCTATCCAAAGCTATTTCCATCACAGATTGCCCTGCTCTTGCTCCCGGAGAAGTGGACAAAAGCAACATAGGAGTTGTTTCAAACACTTTTGCATCTATTCTAGATATCCAATCGAAAACGTTTTTAAAAACGGCAGAATAAGCTCCATTATGCTCTGCCAACGACAATACTATTCCGTCAGCAATACGAATTAGTTTAGTAAGCTTTACAGCTTCCTCTGGCATTCCTTCCTCTGTTTCCAAATCTACACCATAAATTGGCATAGGATAATCATTAAGATCCAAATAAATAACATCAGCATCTGTAATTTTTCCAGCTGCAAAATGAGCCAATTGTTTATTGATAGACTCTTTGCTGTTACTTCCTCCTAATGCAATAATTTTCTTCATCATCTTAGTTTTCGTTTAAATGAAATCCTTTTGGGTTTGTCATTGCAATTACACCTGGCAATTCTTTTCCTTCTAAGTACTCAAGCATTGCTCCACCACCGGTAGACACATAGCTCACTTCTTCACCTAGGTTATATTTATTAATAGCTGCTACAGAATCTCCACCACCAATTAACGAATAACATCCGTTTTTAGTCGCTTCCACTACACTGTATGCAATTGCTTTTGTTCCTTTTTCAAAGTTTTCCATTTCAAAAACCCCCATTGGTCCGTTCCACAATATTGTAGACGAGCTAGTAACAACTTTCTTAAATGCTTCTATTGATTTTGCTCCAATATCTAATCCCATCCATCCGTCAGGAATTTCAAAAATATCACATTCGTCTATCTTTGCATCATTGCTAAATTTATCGGCAATAATTGTATCGGTAGGTATGTGTAAATTTACTCCTTTAGCTTTAGCTTTTTCAATGATTTTAAGTGCAGTATCTATTTGATTATCCTCAACCAAAGAACTTCCTATCTTACCTCCTTGTGCCTTGATAAAAGTATAACTCATTCCCCCACCAATTATAATGTCCGTTACTTTGTCCATTAAGTTTTCTATCACGTTTATTTTACCCGATACTTTAGCACCTCCGATAATTGCTGTAAATGGTTTTTTAGGATTTTTTAATACTTTCTCTAAGCTATAGATTTCGTTTTCTAATAAGAAACCAAATGATTTATTTCCTTCAAAGAAATTGGCAACCATAGTAGTAGAAGCATGAGCTCTGTGGGCAGTTCCAAACGCATCATTTACATAAAAATCTGCTAGTTTGGATAACTCTTCTGCGAAGTATAAGTTCCCTGCGGTTTCGTGTTTGTAGAACCTCAAGTTCTCCAACAGCAATACTTCTTTAGCTTGTAATTTTTTAGACATTTCTTGCGCTTCTTCGCCAATACAGTCCGAACAAAATTTCACCTCTGTTCCTAACAAACTACTTAAGTGAGAAACAATATGTTTTAGCGAGTATTTATCTTCAAACCCCAACTTTGGTCGACCAAGGTGTGACATAATAATCACACTACCTCCATCCGAAATTATTTTTTTTAGAGTTGGTAATGCAGCTTTTATTCTGGTATCATCCGTTATCTCCAATGTTTCTTTATCCAAAGGGACATTAAAATCTACTCTTACTAATACTTTTTTTCCTTTAAAATTTTGGTCTTTAAAACTCATAAATCTGATAATTTAATTTTTTCTATAATAACAAATTAGTCATAAAAAAAAGGCATCCGATCTGCAGGATGCCTTTGAAACTAATAGTTAATAATTATGGACAACCACTGTTCTCTTTGGTTCCCGCTTGTTGTGGACATTTATCTACATAATCACTTACACCATCTTTGTCAAAATCTGGCATAAACATTGGCACTGCATCAGAATAGAAAGCTGGTGAAAATATACCTGCTCTTCTTGTTCTACCCATATTAGCAATATCACTTCTTAATATTTGTCCAAACTTAGTATCTACATTATCCAAAGCAGCTTCTTGCACTTTTAATGCTAAACTGTTATATCCTTCTGGATTGTAGTTTTTAAGATTAAACTGTTCGTCATTTGTTCCTTGAATAAATGCTTCAAAATAATTGATAAAGTCACCAATTTCTTGATATTGAGCTTTGATATAAGATTTACTTTGGTTCCCAAAATATGTAATGTTTTCGCTATAGTAGTCTGCTAATTCTTTACATCTCATTTCTCCTTTCACTGTATCTCCAGCTCTGTAATACATTAAAGCTGTGTAGTTAAGCAACTCATCTATTTTACATGCTTTTATTGGGAATACTTCATATTGTTTATCCAATACATTTATTGCTTTGGCTCTGTAATCTTTGGCCAATGCTCCATTTGTAGAAGTAGAATCTAATCCTGCATTTCTTTCTAAGCTTAATGCTGCATTCACATATGACTCTGCCAATTGCATGTAATGCATTCTTGCTGATCTTATCATTCTTAAGGTATAATAATCTGCAAAAACTTCTTCTTTTTCTACATTCCCCCAGTTGTAACCGTCATTAATTCCATCACCATTCAAGTCTTTTTGTTCTCCCATTAATAAAGAGTACATTTTTTCTCTGTTGTGAGCTGGATTATTAATTGGTACAAACTTAGCTGTCATTCCTTCTGTTTGAAGGTATTTACTAAGTCCTCTATTTGCTCCCTGAATTCCTGTAGAAGTAAAACATAAAGGTCTTTTCCATTCGTAAGCTGCCAATATATCAATCATTGCTAAATCAGCTTTAGTTAAGAATCTTCCACTTAATGTCCACTCAATTTTATCTACCAACAATCCTCTTTGGTCTTCTCTTACCAACCCGTTTCTTACGCAAGCATCTTTATCTACATTCACATAAATTTTATTGTAAGGAACTCTTGCGTATCCAAACTTAGCATCTTGTGGAGATTGATCTCTTCCTTTTTTCATGTAATCCATAAATGCGCTTGCAGATACAGCTTGATTATTAGGTGAGAAAATAACAATATCTCTAGTTCCAGCTCTAAAATCTGGTTCATCTAAGATTGTATTTACTGGTGCTGCTTCGTAGGTTTGTTTTTTCAATTGGTTGTAATGCCAATCAGAACTAAGCAAACTATAATTCATCACTTTCATATCCGTTCTTATTCCTTCTACCTCTTGGGCATACCATAATGGGAATGTATCGTTATCTCCAAAACAGAATAGAATAGCATCTTTATCACATGTATTTAAATAATTTTTTGCTATTTCTCTGGCAAAATACCTGTCACTTCTATCGTGGTCATCCCAGTTTTGGACTCCCATAAGTATTGGTGCAAACAGTGCAATGGCTGTTGCAACAATTGCCAATGATTTGTCATTCTTAGCTGCTTTATTAATAAAGAATGGAATAACAATCATTAAGATTCCTACTACAGACATGAATAATACAGAGTAAGATAACTCATGGCTACTACCATTCATTGTCTCTACCAAGTAGAAGAATACTCCAGCACCTAATGCCGCTAAAATACCAACTTTTAATTCTCCTAAACTTTTGGCTTTAGACCATTTATAAATTGCTATTACTCCAAATCCTATCCAGATGGCAAAAGCATAGAATGATGCTGCTACAGCATAATCTCTTTCTCTAGGCTCATAAGGTCGTGGATTTAGATAAAGCATAATTGCAATTCCTGTAAAAAAGAATAACAAGAAGGTAGAAAATGCATCTCTTGGCGCTTTAATGATTAAGAAGATGAATCCCATCAATCCCAAAATCAAAGGCATATAATAGTATGTATTATAGGCTTCGTAAGATTTCATTGTTTGAGGCAAGTCATTTTGAGTACCTACTCTTTCTTTATCAATAAAATTTACTCCAGACAACCAGTTTCCTCTTGTTAACGCACCTTTGTAAATCATACCATCTCCTTGGTAATATTGGCTGTGTCCTTGAATATCATTTTGTCTTCCTGCAAAATTCCACATGAAATAACGGAAATACATCCATCCCATTTGGTAATCTTTAAAATATTTAAAGTTTTCACTATTTGTTGGAATATATGCATCTGCAAAACTTCCATCACTATTCTTAATTTTAGGATCTTTTGCACGAACTCTCATATATTTTGCTCTGTCAGGATTCTCTGTTCTATTGTAAGTATAATCCGTCCAATACATGTATCCTTTTATCTTGTCTGTTCTTGTGTCAAACATCCTAGGTAACAAAGTGTATTGATCTTTGTTGTTATCAGGAAACTCTAATTTGTATTTATCTCCTGTAATGATGTACTCTTCTTTAGGTGTTAAAGAAGCCATTTTTGTTTTAGCAATAAACTCATTAGCAGCAAATTCTGTTTGGAACGAATATTTTTTTCCTTTGAATGAAACCGTATAAGCTTTGAAATATTTATGACCTGTAACTTGTCCAGTATTTACTTTACCCGGAGAGTTCCAATACTCACCATTTACTAAGGCCCAATCACCATATTGCTCCCTACCAAAATACGCCATTAACGAAGTAATAGTTTCAGGGTTATTTTCATCTAAAGGCGGATTTGCGTTAGAACGAACAACAATCATTGCAAAGGTTGAAAACCCAATAATCATCACGGTAAGTGACATTGAGATTGTATGCATTAATCTTAAATCTTTTTTATAAGAATACCATATTAGCCCTCCTAATATCAAAGCTAACAAAGAGAAGAATATAACAGTACCCACATTGAATCCCATTCCACTAAAAGATCTTTCAAAAAAATCGGCTATGGTTAATGTTTTAGGAAAGAAAACGGAGTTCAATATTCCTAAAATAAGAACAGAAACAACTCCTGTAATTAAAAATCCTTTGATTGAAAATTCATATTTTTTGAAATAATAAACAAAACCTGCTGCAGGAATTACAAGTAAGTTCAATAAGTGAACCCCAACAGAAATACCAACTAAGAAGAAAATTAAAATAATCCATCTGTCAGAAGAAACTTTCTCATGGTTATCTTCCCATTTCAGAATTGCCCAAAACGTAAGTGCCGTAAAGAATGAAGACATGGCATATACCTCTCCCTCTTCTGCTGAAAACCAAAAAGTATCACTAAACATATATGCAAAAGCACCAACAACTCCCGCTCCCATTATTGCAATGATTGCGCCCATATTTAGCTCTTCTTCATCTTTCAATACCACTTTTTTGGCAAGGTGAGTGATTGTCCAAAATAAAAATAAAATAGTTAAAGCACTACTCAATGCTGACAATGAATTAACCATGTATGCCGCATTTTCTGGGGAAACAAATGCAGAAAAAAGTCTTCCAATCATCATAAATGTAGGTGCACCTGGTGGGTGACCAACCTCTAATTTATTGGAAGTGGAAATATATTCCCCACAATCCCAAAGACTTGTAGATGGCTCCACAGTAGTGATAAAAACATAAGATGCTATAGCTAACACTATGATTCCTACTATATTATTTATTTTTCTATAATTCATGCTTTCAATTTTTGTTGAGCAAATATAAAAATTAATAGCATCATTCTTTACTGTTGCAATATAATTTATGTTAAAGCTTTTAATACACACTATATTTAATTGTAGCTATTTACTTATATTTGCATGATTTTAATTAAATATTACTGAATAATGTCAAACAATACAGCAGAGAGAGTTTCCCTAAAAGACGTAAATAACTACGTGTTTCAAAGATGTTTAAAAGCTTACCACGAAATTAAAACTGTGGTAAAAGGAAATGTACTAGAAATTGGAACTGGAGAAGGGTATGGTGTAAAAGAAATTGCGCCACTTGTAGACAAACTAACTACAATTGACCAATTTGAAAGTAATGTTGATTTTACAAAATTTGACAATGTTGATTTTGTAAAAATGACTGTTCCTACTCTTAAATTTGAAGATAACACTTTTGATTTTGTATTTTCATTTCAAGTTATTGAGCACATTGAGAACGATAAAGAATACTTGAAAGAGATTAGTAGAGTTTTGAAACCAGGAGGAAAATTTATTTGCACTACGCCAAATATTAAAACTACTTTGAGTAGAAACCCTTGGCACATTAGAGAATACAAAAAAGAAGAATTAAAAGATTTGATGTTGAATTACTTTTCATCAGTGGATACAAGAGGTGTACATGGAAATGAAAAAGTAATGGAGTATTACAACAAGAACAAAGAAAATGTAAACAAAATAATGAGGTTTGATATTTTCAATCTTCAATACAGATTGCCTAGAAAATCATTGCAATGGATTTACGATTACATGAATGATCGCAACAGAAGTAAAATGCACAAAGAAGACAATACTTTATCAGCATCTATCACTACTGATGATTTCTTTGTACAGGAAGTAAATGACGATAGTCTTGATTTATTTTACATAGCCGAAAAATAAAATAAATGAAAGACATTAACTCTTGTCCCGTTTGCGAAAGTAACGAAAGTAAAATTCACTTAAAAAGTAGAAACTTTAGGGTGAATGACCATGCTTTTGATGTAAAAGAATGCACAAATTGTTCGTTTAGATATACCTCCCCACTTCCAGAATTGAATGAAATTGGAGAGTATTACGATACAGAAAATTACATCTCGCATACTGGAACCAAAAAAGGGTTAATCAATACATTATTTCACATGGTAAGGTTTATTACCATCAGAAGTAAATACAGGCTATTGAAGAAGGTATCTAACGGAAAAAGACATCTTGATATTGGGGCAGGAAACGGAGTTTTTCTTAGTTTCATGAAAGAAAAAGGATGGAATGTATCTGGAGTAGAGCTAGACGATAACTCTAGAGCTGCAATAGAAAAAAATACCGGATTAAACATAGCTACTACCGTAAACGACAATAACGAAACGGAAGAATATGATGTAATTACAATGTGGCATGTTTTGGAGCATGTATACGAATTAAAGAAAGACATCAAAACAATAAAACAAAAGCTAAAAAAGGACGGTTCCCTTATAGTTGCGGTTCCAAACTGCGGATCGTATGATGAAAAAAGATACCAAGAATTTTGGTCAGCTTATGACTTACCTATTCACCTGTATCATTTCAGGCCTAACAACATAAAAGATTTGTTTGCTCAATTTGACATGGAAGTAGTAGACATGAAACCAATGAAATTTGATTCGTATTGGATAAGTCTTGAAAGTGAGAAATACAAGAATAACCAAAAGAATAGTTTAGGTGTTTATATCAAAGGATTTTTCTACGGACTAGTATCTAATTTAAACGCCAAAAATGGCCAATATTCAAGCCAAATTTATATCATTAAAAACAAATAAATTAATTCAATTTATTGTCTATTCCAATATTTGGATTTCAATAGGAGCTACATTTTTATGCTGGCAAATATTTTACCTGAACCAGTTAGAAACAAATTACTCATACTTATTGTTCATTTTCTTTTCTACACTATTCTCTTACAATTTACAGAGGTTAACTAGAATAAAATCTATAGCAAAGCAATCTCCCAACTCTTGGGTAGTTAAACATAAACAAGAGGCAAACATCCTTTTGGCTATTTCTTTTGTTGGAGCATTATGTACTGCTCCTATTTTCAAATTTCCATTTACTTTATTTTGGCTAGTTGTTTTAGGGATAGTTTCTGTGGGTTATTCTTACAAGAATTTTAGAGATATTCCCTACCTCAAAATAATAATGATAAGCATAAGTTGGGGAATCGCTTGTGCAATTATCCCTTTTATCATTGACGGAAACTACCAACTTTCCACCCTAATTATAAACTTTTGTATAATTACACTTTACATAACTGCAATTACTATCCCATTTGACATAAGAGATTTGGGCCTTGATGAAGACACAAAAAAAACTATACCTCAAGTGGTAGGAATTTCAAAAGCAAAAAATATAGCCCTGCTATTATTAGGAATTAGCCTAATCCTTTTTGCTTTTCAATTCGCTATTTTTAAGACTATAATCTATATGATTACGAGTTTGCTTTCTGGTTATTTAATAAAAAACTCTAAAAAAGAACAAGAAGATATTTACTACACCCTTTTTATTGATGGGCATATAATTTTACAATTTTTGTTGATATTCTTCTTAAGTTAATGTTAAATAATTAAATTTACCTTTACAAAATTAACAAGATGAAGAAAATCCCCCTAATTTTTTTACTTTCAGTTGTTTACAACTACAATTTTTCTCAAAACTCTTCTAACGAAGCTCAAATCCATGGAAATGTGCAAACTGATGTACAATTCTACAATCCTGACTCCTTAATTGGAGCTCCGGCAGTGCCAGAAAAGATGCTGATGAATGGATTTGCAAACATCAACTTTACGAAAGGAAATTTTTCTGCAGGAATTCGTTATGAATCATACTTAAATGCACTTCAAGGATTCCCTACAGGTTACCAAGGAACAGGAATTGGATATAGATACGCTTCCTATAAACTTGATAAAATAGAAGTAACTGCAGGTAATTTCTATGAGCAATTTGGTAGTGGTATGGTATTAAGAACCTACGAAGAAAGAGCATTAGGATATGACAATGCACTAGATGGTTTTAGAGTGAAATTTAATCCTTATAGAGGAGTTTATCTTAAAGGTATTTACGGAAAACAAAGGTTGTTTTTTGATCAAGGCCCAGGTATTGTAAGAGGAATAGATGGAGAAGTAGTACTAAACGAACTATCTGATTCGTTAGAAAAAATGAAAACCAGAATTATACTAGGAGGAAGTTTTGTAAGCAAATATCAAGAAGATGATAATCAAACTCTTGAATTACCAGAAAATGTAGGAGCTTACTCCGGAAGAGTTAATTTATATAGAGGACCACTTGCATTGAGTGCGGAATATGTAGAAAAAATAAATGATCCTTCTGCAGACAATAACTTTATTTACAAAAAAGGACAAGCTTTATTACTTAATACTGCTTACTCTGTAAAAGGATTTGGAGCTTCATTTACTGCTAAGTCTATTGACAACATGAGTTACAGATCTGACAGAAACCAAGGAGAAACTAATGTCTTCATCAATTACATTCCCGCAACTACCAAACAACACACTTATAACTTACCAGCAACACTTTATCCGTATGCTGTACAACCCAATGGTGAAGTTGCTTACCAAGGAGACATCTCTTATAAATTTAAAAAGAAAAAGAAAAGAAATGCGGATGGTAGCCTAGACAAGACCTCTTTTAATTGGAGAAAATACGACACCTATATTTCTGTAAACTATTCTACGGCTCACGCATTGGATAGCAGTTTAGTTGCGGACGACTCTATATCAAGACAAGGTTATACCACCAATTTCTTTACACCAGGAAAAAGAGTTTATTTTAGTGATTTCAATATTGAAATTAAAAGAAAACTTTCTCCAAAAGCAAGATTCATCTACACTTATTACAACATGAGATACGATAAGGATGTAATTGAAGGAAAAACAGGGACTGGGGTAGTAAATGCTCAAATCCATGTTTTAGATTTCACATACAAACTAAACACAAAAAACACGATAAGAATAGAAGGACAGCACTTAGGTGTGAATAAAAAAGATGGTTTTTACCAAGACCAAGGAAACTGGGCTACAGGATTAATTGAATATACAATTTCTCCAGGATGGTTTTTTGCATTGCTAGACCAATACAACTACGGAAATAAAGACGAGGAGCAAAAAATACATTACTTATATGGTTCTGTAGGTTATATTCACAATGCAAATAGATTCACTCTTAGCTACGGAAGACAAAGAGCCGGTATATTTTGTGTAGGTGGAGTTTGTAGAGTTGTACCTGCTTCAAATGGTATCACATTCTCACTTACTAGTACATTTTAATTTTAAATATTGTAATTTTAATACTTAACCCTTGATTTCTATGAAAAAAATAATCGTTCTATTAGCCTTACTTTCTGCATTTTCTTGCGACTATATTGACGAACCAATTACTCCAGTTGAAGGTGGATCTGGTGATTGTGTTGAACCAATTTTTCCAATAAATACGAATACAAAAAGAAATGTATTAATTGAAGACTTTACGGGGCACCTATGCAACAACTGCCCTTCGGCAGCTTACACAATTGATACAATTAAGAACAATTTAGGAAGTCAAGTTATTCCGGTTGGGATACATGTAACTGCACAGTTTGCTGCTCCAAAAACTACAGGAACAAAATACAGAACAGATTTTCAAACTCCAGGAGGTGATGATATAAAAGCTTATTTTGCACCAGCTGCAGGACTACCATCTATGATGGCTAGTAGAATTGATACTTTCAATAATCCTGCAAGATACGACCTTTCTATTTACACAATTTCTAGCTCTGTAAGAAAACTTACAAAACTTGCCCCTGTGGTGAATATGCAGATAATTGCATCAATAGATAGTGACAATAAAATTTGTGCTTTTGCTGAGTCTGAAGTTTTACAAACACTAAGTGATGACCACAGTATTGTATTTATGCTACTTGAAGACAGTGTGGTAGATTGGCAACTATACAATGGGTCTGGAGGAGATCCAATTTACAGTGCAGGAGATATACCAAACTACGTACATAAGCATGTATTAAGAAAAAGCATTAATGGATGGGAAGGAAAGAAAATACTTACTAGTGCATCTGCCATTGGCGATAAAATAGTTGAAGGAGCTTCATTTACAGTTACAAACTCGACTTGGAGAACCAACCACCTAGAAGT
>CAXIAX010000073.1:0-12911 GCA_964021785.1 uncultured Flavobacteriales bacterium | reverse complement strand
CATCAGGCTTTTTTTTGCGTTTATTATTTGATATTTAGTATGCTGAATTTGTAGTGAACAAGAAAATCCCATCAGAACTTATTCTGATGGGATTTTTAATTGGTATAATAAATTTAGTCTTATTTTTTTGCTTTTAGTCTCACGATAGGGATAATTACTTCTTCTAGAGAAATACCTCCATGCTGAAACGTATCCTTGTAAAAATTAACGTAGTAATTGTAATTGTTAGGGTAAGCAATAAAAGTACTTTCTTTTGCAAATATGTATCTCGTGTTTTGGTTAATCTTAGGCAGAAAAGCATGATCAGGATTAGTAATCTCAAAAACATCTTTTGCGCTATAGCTTAAGTTTTTTCCTAACTTATATCTCAAATTTGTATTCACACTTTTATCTCCAATAACTTTAATAGGAGAAGTTACTTTTACCATTCCGTGATCGGTAGTAAGCACAATGTTGTGTCCGCTTTCTTGAATTTTTTTAACAATCTCTAATAACGGAGAGTGTTTAAACCAAGACTCAGTAATAGAGCGATACGCAGAATCATCATCTGCCAATTCTTTTATCACTTCCATGTCTGTTCTTGCATGAGAAAGCATGTCTACAAAGTTGTATACAATCACATTAAAATCATTTTGTAGTAAATCAGAAAAGTTGTCTACCAATTTTTTTCCTTTGGCATTAGTTGTAATCTTGTTGTAAGACGTTTTTAAGCTCATTCCAAGCCTTTTCATTTGGTCAAGTAGAAAATCCTCCTCAAAGTTATTTTTACTTCCTTCTTCGTCTTCTTCTACCCATTTAGATGGAAATCTCTTTCTTATTTCGGAAGGCATAAGACCTGCAAAAATAGAATTACGCGCATATTGGGTAGCTGTAGGCAAAATACTGAAATACGTATCTTCTTCTTCCACATCAAAAAATTCTCCAAAAAGAGGTTCAAGAACTTTCCATTGGTCAAATCTAAAATTGTCTATCACAATCAAAAACGTTTTCTTGTCTTTGATAAACGGAGCTACTTTTTTAGAAAACAAAGTGTGAGAAAGAACCGGAGTTTCATCCGAAGTACCATTTAACCAAGATAAATAATTGTCTTCTATAAATTTAGAAAACTGCTGATTGGCTTCTTTTTTCTGCATTTCAAAAATCTCAGACATACTTTTGTCTTTCGATTTATCCATCTTCAATTCCCAAAACGCTAAGCGTTCATTCATCTCTTTCCAGTCATCAATATCAAGCCTGTCCATTAATCGCATTGCGATATTACGAAATTCTTGTTGGTAGCTAGAAGTTGTTTCTTCACTCACCAATCTGCTTTGGTCAATGTTCTTTTTAATAGAAAGTAAAATTTGATTAGGATTTACTGGCTTAATCAAGTAATCAGAAATATCTTTTCCAATAGCACTTTCCATAATTGCCTCCTCTTCGCTTTTTGTAATCATAATTACCGGCAAAGAAGGTCTCAATCTTTTTATTTCGCTCAAGGCTTCCAATCCAGAAATCCCAGGCATATTTTCATCCAAAAAAACAAGGTCGTAGTTGTTCTTTTCAACCATTTCTATTGCTTCTGCACCATTGTTTATGGTGTCTACTTCAAATTCTTTTTGTTCTAAAAACATAATGTGAGGTTTCAATAAATCGATCTCATCATCTGCCCATAATATCTTTGCTCCCATTTTATTTTTGTTTAATAAATCACTTTTTTCAATTAAGATTCACTTAGTCAATCCCATTTTAAGTGATTTTATATTGTTATTTTTGTGTAAATATCGGATATTCCAATTTATTACTGACTATGAAAATACTTAACGACCCAATTTACGGTTTTATTACAATTCGTTACCCAATTATTCTTAAATTAATTGATCATCCTTATTTTCAAAGATTAAATAGGATAAAACAGTTAGGTTTATCTTATTTGGTATATCCTGGAGCTCATCATACAAGGTTTCATCATGCCATTGGTGCAATGCATCTTATGCAAAATGCCATTGAGGTTTTGAAACTAAAAGAGGTAGAAATTACCGAAGAAGAAGAGTTGGGTGTGTTAATTGCAATTTTATTGCATGATATTGGTCACGGACCTTTTTCTCATGCTTTGGAGCACACTTTGGTAAAAGGAGTGAGTCACGAAGATATTTCTATCCTTTTGATGGATAAATTAAATGTGGAATTCAAAGGAGAATTAGATTTATCTATTGAAATTTTCACTAATAAATACAAGAAAAAATTCCTTCATCAATTGGTTTCTTCTCAATTGGATATGGATAGATTGGATTATCTAAAAAGAGATAGTTTTTATAGTGGAGTTTCTGAAGGAGTAGTGAGTAGCGATAGAATCATAAATATGCTTAATGTATATAAGGATGAGCTAGTGATTGAAGAAAAAGGAATTTATTCTATAGAGAAATTTATTGTAGCAAGAAGATTGATGTATTGGCAAGTTTACTTGCACAAAACAGTTTTATCTGCAGAAAATCTATTGGTAAGAATTCTTAAAAGAGCCAAGTTCTTGGCAGAAAATGGAGTGGAATTACACGCAAGTCCAGTTCTAAAAGAATTTCTTTATAATAACTATTCTAAATCAGATTTTGAGTCAGAAGAGGTATTAGAATCTTTTACTCAATTAGATGATACGGATTTGTACAGTGCCATAAAAACCTGGTCTAGACACGAGGATTTTACTCTTTCAAAAATCTCGAATGCATTAATCAATAGAGATCTTCCGAAGATAATAATTCAAAAAGAACCGTTTGAAGAAAGCAGAATTCTTGGACTAAGAAAATTGGTAAAAGAAACGTATAAAATTTCTGAAGAAGAGGTAGATTATATTGTATACAGCAGTGCAATTACCAATAATGCTTATAACGCAAAAGAGGATGTCATTAATATAAAATATAAAAATGGCGACATAATGAATATTACTGATGCTTCAGATAATTTTAATATTCAATCTTTGACCGAGCCTGTAAAGAAATACTTCGTTTGTTACCCAAAAGAATTTAGAAATAAATGGTAAAACTGTTGCGCTATATCTTGTTCCCATTTTCACTTGTTTATGGATTAATTGTTGCTTTCAGAAATTTCTTGTTTGACAAGGAAATAATGAAATCAAGTAGTTTTGATGTAAAAACGATTCAAGTAGGGAATCTTTCTGCGGGAGGAACAGGAAAAACACCTCATGTAGAGTATCTAATTAGATTACTGAAGGATAACTATAAAACAGCAACTTTATCTCGTGGATACGGAAGGAAAAAAACGGGATATCAAAAAGCAGATGAAACCTCTACTGCCGAAGATATTGGTGACGAACCCTTGCAGTTCTTTACTAAATTCAAACAAGTTTCTGTGCATGTAGATGCAAAAAGAGTGAATGGGATTATTAATATAATGTCTCAAGAAGAAGTGCCAGATGTAGTGATAATGGATGATGCTTTTCAACATAGAGCAATTGAGTCTGGTTTTTCGATTGTGTTAACGGATTACAACTCTCCTTTTTTTAAGGATTTTATGTTGCCTACAGGAAATTTAAGAGAGTTTCCTTATGGTAAAAAACGAGCAGATGTAATTATTGTAACAAAATGCCCTGTTGCATTATCTCAGTTCGAAAGAGAAAAAATAGAGAAAAGGATAAAGGCAAATGAGAATCAACACGTGTTTTTCTCTAGAATAAAATACGGTAAGTTGAGGTCTACTTGGGATCAAAATGAATTAAAAATGGATGCTGTAGATAGCCTTTTGTTAGTTACGGGAATAGCAAATCCAAAACCATTGTTGGGCTATTTGGCGAGTAAGGATAAAAAAATAAACCATCTAAAATTCCCAGACCACCATTCATTTACCGAAAAGAATATTCAAAATATTATCAGTACTTTTGAGAGTATAAAAGAAGAAAATAAGTTTATTGTTACCACAGAGAAAGACTCAATGAGGCTTCAATCTTATGATAAACTAAACAAATATCCTATCTATTACCTAGGTATTGAGATAGAGATTATTGAAAATAAAAACGAATTTGATAAATTAATAAGTAACTATGTTAAAGCAAATTAAAGAAACGGCAGCTTTTTTAACCGAAATAATAAAGAACGAGTGTGAAGTAGGAATTATATTAGGAACAGGGCTCGGTGGACTTGTAAATGAAATAGAAATAGAGCATAGTTTTGATTACGAAAATATACCTAATTTCCCAGTTTCTACTGTAGAAGGACATTCTGGCAAATTGATTATAGGAATGTTGGGAGGAAAACGAGTGGTGGCACTTCAAGGAAGATTTCATTATTACGAAGGATATAGCATGAACGAAGTTGTGTTTCCTGTGAGAGTGATGAAGTTTTTAGGAATAAAAACACTTATTGTTTCAAATGCAAGTGGAGGTGTAAACCCAGATTTCGAAATAGGAGAAATCATGATTATGGACGATCATATCAATTTGTTTGGAGACAATCCTTTAATAGGTAAAAACATGGATGAGTTAGGGCCAAGGTTTCCTGATATGAGCGAACCTTATGACAGAAAATTAATAGCCAAAGCTCATGAAATTGCCAAAGCAAACAACATAAAAGTAGCACAAGGATCTTATGCAGGACTTTCTGGACCAACTCTAGAAACACCAGCCGAGTATGTTTATGTACGTAAAATTGGTGCAGACACAGTAGGAATGTCTACCGTGCCAGAAGTTATTGCGGCAAGACATATGGGAATTCCTTGTTTTGGTTTTTCTATTATTACTGATCTTGGTGTACCAGGAAAAATAATAGAAATGACTCACGAGATAGTGCAAGAAGTTGCAAATAAAGCAGAGCCAAAGATGACAATAATTACCAAAGAGTTGATAGCTTCTTTATAAGAAGACAAAAAAAGACTTAGTATTACATTTTACCAAATATGTAATATGAATTAAATTTAAAAGTCTTGCGCAAGCAAGGCTTTTTTTGGTTACATTAGATACTAATTATTAAAATGATGAAAAAACACATAATTCTTTTTCTTTTATTGGCTGTTAGTTGTGGTTATTTAGCACAAGACAGTCTGAATATAAGAATGCTATACAATTGGAAAGACTCTACAATACCAGCAACTAATTTATTCAATAACACATATAATGAGGTTTGGGGATATGAAAGTAATGGAAGAGAGTATGCAATAATTGGATCTACAAGAGGGACCCATTTTTTTGATATCACTATTCCCCAATCGCCAGTCCAAGTAGATTTTATAAAAGGAAGAGATACTGGAAGAAGAATTGTACATAGAGATTTTCATGATTACAAGGACTACTTGTATATGGTGACGGACGAAGGAAATGGTTCGCTACAAATTGTAGATTTAACTTTTTTGCCCGATTCTGTAAGTGTAGTATACGATCAAGATACAGCTATAAAATTATCACACAATATATTTATTGATTCTGCCAAGGGGAAATTATATTCTTGTGGAGGAGGGTCTTCAGGGAAATTTAGTGTGTATTCATTGGCAAATCCTATTTCGCCTCAATTATTGTATAGATGTGAGACAGATATTGCGTGGTGGGCTTCTACCGTAGGAACTTCTGGAGGTTATGTGCATGATGTATTTGTAAGGAACGATACCGCTTATTGTAATGCAGGAAGCGGAATGTTTGTGGTAGATTTTAGTTCTACACCAACTTTGTTGGGTAGCATATCTAGTTATCCAGATAAAGGTTATAATCATTCTGGCTGGTTGAGTGAAGATGGAAACACCTATGTGATGGGTGATGAAACGCACGGAAAGAAGCTAAAGATATTAGATGTGTCTAACCTATCAAATATTACATTTTTAGATACAGTTGGCTTATCTGGAAGTTATCCAATCGTACATAATCAAATAATAAAAGGGAATTTGGTTTATGTTGCCTATTATTATGACGGAGTATATATATATGACATAAAGAATCCTTCTAATCCTATTTTAACTGGATTTTATGATACGTCAAAAGAACAAAATTTCTTAAGTTTTAAAGGTTGTTGGGGTGTTTATCCTTTCCTTCCTTCAGGATTATTACTTACATCAGATATGCAAGAAGGACTTTTTGTGTTTGATGTCTCACAGGCATCATCAATAAGTGAAATCGCAGAAAAAAACAGATTCTCTTTATTCCCTAATCCAGTGAATAATGAGTTTTATTTGATGGGATTGAGCAACTATAATGAGAGTTATAACATTGAAATAATTGACATTAAAGGAAGGAAAATAAAAAGGGAGCAATTCGAAAATAATTTCTTAGAAAAAGTGCAAATAAATTTACCCAATGAAATCCCTCCAGGAGTGTATGTGGTAAACATTTTTAATAGTACTTTTGCACAGAGTATTAAATTAATAAAACAATAGATTTGAGTACGATTTACGATAAATACGAAACGGTAATAGGGTTGGAGATTCATGCTCAGTTGATGACCAAGTCAAAAGCTTATTCAAGCGATAGAAATGAATATGGTTCAACTCCTAACACAAACGTTAGTGTGATTACTTTGGGGCACCCAGGAACATTGCCTAAATACAATAAACAAGGAATTAATTTTGCAGTAAAAATGGGATTGGCTTGCGAGAGTTCAATTACCCAAGATATGATTTTTGCAAGAAAAAATTATTTCTATCCAGATTTACCAAAAGGATATCAAATTACCCAAGATGAAACTCCAATTTGTACAGGAGGTTATATTCAAATAAAAGATGAAAACGGGAACTCTAGAAAAATTGAATTAACAAGAATTCACCTAGAAGAGGATGCGGGTAAAAGTATTCATGATTTAGATCCTTTTAATTCATTAATAGATTTGAACAGAGCTGGAGTACCTTTAATAGAAATTGTATCCGAGCCACAAATTAAATCTTCTCAAGAAGCTTACGACTATGTGTCGGAAGTAAGAAAACTTGTTCGATACTTAGATATTTGTGATGGAAATATGGAGGAAGGGAGTTTGAGATGTGATGCCAATGTATCTGTGATGCTTAAAGGAGCAAAAGAATATGGAAACAGAACAGAGGTAAAGAACATGAACTCTATGCGAAATGTTCAGAAAGCAATTGATTTTGAAGTGAAAAGACAAATCGATTTACTAGAGCAAGGAGAAACTATTGTGACAGAAACAAGAAGTTTTAATGCTGCAAATGGGTCAACTGTTTCTATGAGAAGCAAAGAAGGAGCGAATGATTACCGTTTCTTTCCAGAGCCAGATTTACAACCCTTAAAAGTAACAAAAGAATATGTGGATAAAGTGAAAGAGGTTATGCCTCCTTTACCTAATGAATTATTCAAAAAATATACAGAGGATTTGAAACTGTCAGAATATGACGCTACAGTTTTGACTGAAACCAAAGAAGAAGCTTTATACTTTGAAGAAGTAATAAAAGTAACTAAGAACTACAAGTCTGCCTCTAACTGGGTTACAGTGAATGTTAAATCATATTTAAATGAAAAAGCAATAGAGATAAATGAATTCGTAGTAGAGCCAAAGAAAATAGCTGAGCTAATACAATTGATTGATGACAATAAGATAAGTAACTCAGTAGCATCTCAAAAAGTATTTCCTTTATTAATTGAATCTCCAGAAAAATCTCCACTATCAATAGCGGAAGAAAACAACTGGATACAAAACTCTGATGAAGGAGCGATAGAAGATTTAATACATAAAGCATTGCAAAAATTTCCTGCAAAAGTGGAAGAATATAAGTCAGGGAAAAAAGGTCTTTTAGGGTTGTTTATGGGAGAAGTAATGAAATTATCTCAAGGAAAAGCAGATCCAAAATTGACTAATCAAAAACTAAGAGACATCTTAGATAAATAAATAAAAGCATGAGAAAAATAGCATTAGTAATAGTATTAATTACAACCCTGTTGAATTGCGGAGGTGAAACCAGCCGTGTGGTAGAGGGGAAAATAGCATCATTGGGAATGCCTGCCAACCAAATGGTGTATATTTACAAATTGAATAATAATTCGCTAAATCCTATAGATTCTGCTGTTCTTGATAAGAATGGAGAGTTCAAAATAGAAATGCAGGACTCGAATACAGGAGTTTTTCATTTTGGTAGTTCAAGAGTTAATACCTTGCCAATTGTCATAAATAATGAAACTGAAAAGATAGTTTTGGACATAAAAAACAATCAACAATTATCTATAGACTATGATGTAAAAGGATCAAAAGGGTCAGAGCAAATGGCTTTATTTTATCAGAAAGTATACGGTATGATGAAATTCAATCAGGAAATAAGCATGAAAATGAAACAGATTGCTCCAGATAATTTCGCAGGTCAGGAAATATTGCAACAAGAATCTATGATGGCTTCACAAGAGTTTGTTGAGTTTAGAAATAAATTTATTGAAGATAACAAAGGGTCAGAAGCGCTTATTGTTGTTATAGATCAAATAAGACCAGAAACTGAGTTTGAATTATTAAAAGAGGTAACAGAAGATTTGAGTAAAACATTACCAAACTCAGCTTATACTACCAATTTGAATAAATATATAGCGCAGATAGAACAAGAGAAAATCAATCAACAAAAGATGGATAAATTACTAGCTATTGGTGCTCAGGCTCCAGAGTTAGATTTCCCAAGTCCAGATGGTACCAATATAAAGCTATCTTCATTGAGAGGAAAAGTAGTTTTGATAGATTTTTGGGCATCTTGGTGCAAGCCGTGTAGAGTAGAAAATCCTAATGTGGTAAGAATGTACAATAAGTACAAAGCCAAAGGATTTGATGTGTTTAGTTTTTCTTTGGATGATAAGAAAGATAAGTGGGAGAAAGCCATTGCTGCAGATGGATTAGCATGGAAAAACCATGTAAGTGATCTTAAAGGCTGGGGGTCGCAATCAGTATCTATTTATGGATTTGGAGGGATTCCTTTTACTGTTTTGATTGATAGAGAAGGAAAAATACTAGCTAAAAATTTAAGAGGACCTGAGCTAGAGGCTCAACTGAAAAAAGTTCTTTAATAAGAATAATCTCTATGAAAAAGCTTACGATTAGTCTGTTTTTGGTTTTAGCATTCCTTTTAGGAAGTGCTCAAAAAGATATTTCTATTAAAGGAAATATCAAAAAGAGTAAAACTAGAAAAGTATGGATTTATAACTACAATAAGTCTATTTCTGATACAGTAAAATTAAATATCTTTAGAAGATTTAATTATTCAAATTCGTTTGCAAAAGGAGAGTTATGTTTCGTGAAACCTCTAGAGAGTGAAATTCCATTAGTGTTTAGTATAAACACAGAATCTTCGATAAAATTCAAAACTGAGTTGCCTGATATTCATGGTAATTTAAATGTGAAAGGAGATAATGAAACCTCTACAGCTAGTGAGTTTTTTAACCGTATGAGTCAATTCCAATATAGGACTTCGCAAACGGAAGAGAAGTTATACAAAGATGAAACCGCAGATGGACAGTATTACTATGATAGTTTATTATCCTTAATATTGGTTGAGGTAGAGGATTATAAAATGGAGTTTGTAAAAGCAAATAAAAACTCATCCACTCTTATGTTGATGCATGAATTCATAGATTACGAAAATGAGTATGAACTAATGCTTGAGTTGGAGAAAGGATTAAGAAATAATCACAGTAATACAGATATGTATAGACATTTGAGTGCTGAAATAAATAAGTATCAAGTGTTTCAGACCAAGGTTGAGAGTAAAGGGGAAAAAGCACCTATGCTTATTTTGCCAGGAGTAAACGATAAAGATCTCTCAATGTCTAGTTTGTCAGGTAATTATATATTAATTGATTTTTGGGCGTCATGGTGTGCCCCTTGCAGAGCAGAACATCCAAGGTTAATTAAGCTGTATGAAAAGTACAACAAAGCTGGGTTCGAGATTTATAGTATTTCTCTTGATAAAAGTAAAGAGAAATGGGTAAATGCAATTACTAAAGATCAATTGACTTGGAGCTCGCATGTTAGTAATTTAAGAATGTTCGAATGCCCATCTGTTAAGATGTATGATGTAAAATCTCTTCCTTTCAATGTGCTTGTAGACAGAGAAGGCTATGTAATAGAATTTAACTTAAGAGGTGAGAAATTAGAAGAAAAATTAAAACAAATATTTGATGAAAATAAGTAAAAGTACACTCGTAGTAATCCTATTTATGTTATCTGTAATTGGTTTTGGTCAACAAAAGTCCGAAATTAACGGAAAGATAAAAAAAGCAAGAGGACAAATGATCTACCTACAACATAATGAAGGAAATAAGTTGGTAGATTTAGACTCTGCAAAAATTAATCTTTTTGGTAAATTTAAATTAGAAACAGATGTTGTGTTAGATGATTTTTATCAAATAACTATAGATAAAAAGGAAACACATTTATTAATCCTTAAAGGAGGGGATAAAGTCAATGTAAAGTCAACTTCTGATTTTAAAAATAAAGATTATTCAATAAAAGGGTCTGAAGATAGTAAGCTAGTTCAAGAGTTTTATAGTGTAAAGAACAATAAAGAGTTATCTAAGGATTCAATTTCTAAATTTGCCATGGCTTTTATTGAGAAGAATGCAAAATCTTTGGCTGTTTTTGTAGCATTAAATGATGCAAATGACATTAAGAAAGCACTTCAGTTTGCCGAAAAGGGAATAGGAGAAACTTATCCAAGTTCAAATTATCATAATAGTTTGAAGTCAGCATTAAATCAATTGGCACAGAGAGAGAAAGCTCAAAAATCATCTAAATCTGGTATTGGGACTGTAGCGCCAGAGTTAAATATGGTGAATCCAGAAGGAAAATTGGTAACTTTAGAATCGTTAAGAGGAAAGTATGTGTTAATTGACTTTTGGGCATCATGGTGTGCACCCTGTAGAAGAGAGAACCCTACAGTAGTAAGGCTTTATAATAAATACAAAGATCAAGGTTTTGATGTATACAGTGTTTCTTTAGATAAGAACAAAGCGAGGTGGGAGGCAGCAATAAAGAAAGATGGTTTAATCTGGGATAATCACGTTAGTGATTTGAAAGGTTGGGGGTCTGCAGCTACAAGTTTGTATGGTTTTAGAGGTATTCCTTATACTGTATTGATTGATAAAGAAGGGAAAATAATAGCAACAAGATTAAGAGGGCCGGCCTTAGAGAGAAAATTAGAACAACTGTTCGGAGAATAATGCAATTACCAAAAGATAAAAAAATATACTTTGCCTCAGATTTTCATCTGGGAGTTCCTACCCATGCAAAAAGTAGAGAAAGAGAAGATAAGATAGTAAGTTGGTTAGATTTAATAAAATCTGATGCACATACCATTTATTTAGTTGGTGATATATTCGATTTTTGGTTTGAGTATAAACAAGCTGTACCTAAAGGTTTTGTTAGGTTTTTTGGCAAAATTGCCGAATTAACAGACTCAGGAATAAAGGTTGTTTTTTTTACAGGAAATCACGACATGTGGATGTTTGATTACCTTGAAAAAGAGTTAGGGGTTACCATTGAAAGACAAAAAATTGAAGTTGAAATCAATTCAAAATCATTTCTTATAGCTCATGGGGATGGTTTAGGCCCTGGAGATAGAGCGTATAAAATGATTAAGGTGATTTTTGCAAATAGAATATGCCAATGGATGTTCGCAAGACTTCATCCTAATTTCGGAATCGGTTTAGCAAATTATTTGTCTCAAAAAAGTAGAAAAAGCTCTAAAAATGAAGATGTTTTTTTAGGAAAAGAAGGAGAGTGGCTAATTCAATATTCTTTAGAGAAATTGAAAGAAAAACACTTTGATTATTTTATTTTTGGCCATAGACATGTGCCAATTTCAGTGGAGTTAAAACCGAATAGTCACTATATAAATTTAGGGGAATGGATTTCTCATTTTACTTATGCCGAATTTGATGGTGATAAATGTGTAATAAGCACATTTAAAGCAAATTAAATAAGTTTGTCCGGATTTATGTTTTTTAGTATATATATTAAGGTATAAAAGTAATTTTATTAGCTTAGTAATAGAAGTCTTTAGGAACTCTTTTGTAAAGAGGTAAAATCCATCCAACTTGAATATTGAAAAGGTTATCATTTCTTAATCCAAATCGAGGGTCGTTTATTTCATAATCTACTTGGTAATCTCTTCTTATTTTAGTGAATCCTTGGGTAAATTCTATTCCACAATAAAAGTTCATCAATTTGTTATTACTCATGTAACGGTAGCCTAGGAATTCAGTAAACGATATTCCAGAAGTGTATCTGTCATAACCAGCTTGGTATATTCCATTGAGTTGAATGATGTCGTTATTGATATTGTTAAAGTTGATTTTATGTGTCAATAAACCAACTCCACCGGTTACAACAAAGCCAGAATTTGGATTTGCGGAAAATATAGGAAATAATCTACCAGCATATATTCCAATATGATGACCTCTTTGTAGCATTTCGTAGGTAGAGAATTTTCCATCTACACCAATAATTCCTCCCGAGGAAGAAAGTAACTCTTTTAACATTCCAGAGTCAGAAACATTACTTCCGAATAAAAAATCATATTTTGCTCCAACTATCCACTGTGATTTTAGCTTTATTTCAAACCTGGCATTTATAGAAGAGGTAAAGCCAAATCGGTCTTTCAAATCTTTACCAGGAAAGTTTGCAGAGTAACCCAATTTTAATAAAGACATATTTATTGACGAATCACTCAGGTTAGCCTGACTGTAGGTGAAATTAAAACTGAAGGCTAGAAATAATACCAGAAATATTTTATACATGAAAGTAGGTTTTTTTGAGTATCGAAAATACAAAAACTATGTTTGATTAGAAGCGTATATTTTTTATAAAATTACACAGATTTAATATTCTTTTTTCTTAATATACAAAACAGAATTGTTAAAAAATACTAAAAAAGCTTTGTAACTACTTATTCAATAAGTATATTTACCAAAATAACGTAACATCAAATTAAATCTTATGAAGAATAAATTACTCTTAATTTTATTT
>CAXIAX010000072.1:0-13303 GCA_964021785.1 uncultured Flavobacteriales bacterium | reverse complement strand
TTGCCACAAATAGAGGTGTTGCAAAGTTTGATGGGAAAACATTCAGGGTGTTTACTACCAAAGATGGGTTGCCCAATAATGATATTTGGAGATTAACTCCAGATAATAAGGGTAGAGTTTGGTATAATACAAAAAGTAAAATCTTGGGTTATATTAAGAATGATTCTGTGTATAGATTTAAGATTGGAGATGAAGCAATTTTACATGGTGAATTTTTGAATAGTGAAGATGATATTGTTTTACTCTGTGGAGAGTCATTATATAAATTGGAAAACGATTCAATAAGCTTGAAAAAACAATTTCTATTTAATAGAAAAAATAGAATGAAAGCTGTAGACAAATTAAATTTAGAGATACAATTGGAATCTCAATTTCCATATTCAGTGATAGATTTTAATAGAAATGAGTATATTGGATTCTATGAAAATAAAGCCTATGTGTTTGACTCAACTTTTTCAAAAAGTAGAGTAATTGAATTAGACTTTGAAGTCCCTTCCGCTTTAACTAAAGGAGGAAGAGGTTACTTACAAGATAACAGTTATTTTTGTATAAATAGGTCTGGATTATTAATGTTTAATCCAGCAAGAAAAAAATTCGATTTTTATTCAATAGAGTCTTTAACGAACGAAAAGGAGTCTAATAACCTTCCTTTTGTTGTGTTAACTGGAGATTTTTTTCAGTTTAGTTTTTCAAAGTTTTTATTCATTTTAAATAAAAACTTTGAAATTGTTGAGAGTTATTCTTTTCACGACTACCCTTCAAATAAAAATAGTTTTAAAGATAAGGATGGAAACATTTGGTTGAATAATAAGAAAGAAGGTATTGTATTTTTACCAAACTCGGTAAGTAATACTTCTGTTTATTTACCCGAAAAACAAATCCAAAAAGTAAGTAAGGTAGCGGGGCAATTGTTGATAGGAGAGAGAAAAATTGGGGTGCATTCTTTTGATAGAAAATCTAATAGTTTTGAAATCTTAGATTCTTTAAAAGCAGATGCTAATATTTATCAAATTGATACTTTAATGGAAGGTGGAGGAGTTTATGTTGAGACATCTAAAGCTACTTTTCATATTAAAGACTCTTTGATTGAGCTTGATAATTCTAGTTTAATGAGGTTGAGTCCTAATTTAAATTGTGGAACTGTATATTTTAAAAATGTAACAGCTTCAAATGAGTTTTTATATCTTGTTGGTAATAAGGGACTTTTCAAATGTAAGTTTTCAAAGCCTTTTTTTATTAAATATTTGCCTTATCAAGGTCTTGTTGTAATTTCAAAATTTCAAAATAAAATTTACGCGGGAGGTTCAGATGGCTTATTTATTTTTCAAGGAGATTCTTTATTAAGACACATAAATAATAAACCGAATTCCAAAATTCCTGTGAGTTATTTAAAATCAGATGACAACTATTTATATGTAGGTACTGATGGTAGAGGAGTGTATTTGTATGACGGTGAAAAAGAATTTCACCTAAAAAGTACAGATGGATTAATGATTCAGAAGATAATAAGAAAAGAGGATGAACTTTGGTTGGCAACACAACAAGGAGTAAAAGTTATTAGTTTAGATTTTGCAAATTTAGAAAGCTCAAGTTTAATAAATTCGTTTTATGATTCGGATGGATTGATTCAAAATAATACAAATGATATTTTATTGGAAGACAGTATGCTTTGGGTCGCTACTGATATTGGTTTGTCAAGAATAAATACCAAAAGTGATATTTATACATTGAAAATGCCAGTGCGATTTGATTTCAAGAAAGATACAGTCAATTTTAAATACTCTAGTAAAAAACAAATTGCAGCAAGTTTTCATGTTATTAACTACACCAATCAGGAATACCTTGGTTATGAGTATAGGCTACTTCCTGTTTCTACGGAATGGTTAAAAACATCATCAACTAGCCTAAATTTTTCTGGACTTTCGCCCGACTTGTATACGCTAGAAGTGAAAGTTGTAGATCAACATAACAATGAGAGTTATGGGAGTCAATACATTTTAATTTTACCTGCATGGTGGCAAACAACTAGGGCCAAAGCAGGGTTTCTTTTACTTTTTGGATTGCTGTTATATGCTTTATTCAAATATATTCAGCTCAGAATAAGAAAGACGGAAATGAAAAAAACAAAGCTCGCAGGGTTGGAACTACAAGCTTTAAGATCGCAAATGAACCCTCATTTTGTCCACAACTCCTTGAATGCTATCAAATATTACATACAAAGAAATGAAGTAGAAATGTCCGAAGAGTATTTGACAAAATTTGCTCAGTTAATTCGTTTATTTTTCGATTTTTCGAGAAGAGAGACCGTCTCGTTAAAAGAAGAGATAAATTTATTGAGCCTTTATTTACAAATAGAACAGCTACGATTTGAAGAGAAATTAAATTTCCGTATTGAAATAGATGAAAGACTGGACTTGGAAGAATCAAGATTGCCAACCATGCTATTACAGCCTATTATAGAAAATGCAGTAAATCATGGTGTCTTTCATAAGAAGGGGCCGGGTCTTGTTTGCTTAGAGATTAAATATATCTCGCAACATTCTTTTCAAGTCATCATAGAGGATGATGGAATAGGGGTTAACAGTGCCAAAAGTATTAATGTAATCTCATCAAAGAATTATAAATCCAAATCATCTGAAGTGCTAAAAGATAGGTTAGAGTTATTAAATAAAAGCAAAAGGTGGGAAGTGAGTTATGCTATAGAAGATCTTGCGGACAATAATAATAACCAAGGAACAAGGGTAAGTTTGTTGTTTAATTTAAAGGAATAAAAATGAGGACAATTATTATAGATGACGAAAGAAAGTCAATAGAAACATTGAAGTATAGTATAAAAAAATACTGTCCAGAGGTTGAAATTATTGGTGACTCTCAGGATCCAAATGAAGCTATTAAGTTGATAGAAAAACTACAACCGGATTTAGTGTTTCTAGATTTGGCAATGCCCGAAATGAGCGGGTTTGATCTTTTATCCAAAATTGAAAATCCGTCATTTGAGGTTATTTTTGCAACTGCATTTAATCAGCATGCTATTGAGGCTATTAGCTATTGTGCAATAGGTTATTTAATGAAGCCAGTTAGCAATGAAGAGCTTATAGAGAGTGTGAAAAGGGCAAAAGAAAGTGTAGATCAAAAAAATGCATTAGCAAAGAATTTACAATTGCTAGAGAATTTTGAAGATTCACCTCTTCAGGGAAAAAAAATAATTATTCCGACTCAGGAAGGTTTAGAGTTTATTTCTCTTTCTGACATTGTGTACTGCGAAGGTATAGATGGTTACACAAAGATTTATTTCGATTCAGATAGGCAACCAATGTTAAGTTCTAAAAGTATTGGTTACTTCAACAAAATGCTTCAAAGCCAACATTTTTTTCTTGCTCATAAGTCCTATTTTATAAATCTTAATTTTGTCGAAAAATATTTTAATGAGGGTTATATTTTATTAGCCCATGATTATAAAATCCCTGTTTCTAGAAGTAGAAGAAATGATTTCTTGGAAAAAATAAAGGAAATGAGTTAGCTCACCATTTTCCTGTCTACATAGAAAGTACCAAATGGAATAACGGAGGCTAGACAAACAATTCCAAACTGTTTTAAATTCCATTTTTGGTCGTCTTTAATTAAAAAGGCAAGTATTATGTAGGCAACAAAAAGAATTCCGTGTGGCATTCCCAAAGCTTTTATCCAAGAGTCATTGTCGCTCATGTATTTTAATGGCATTCCTACTCCCATCAACAGGATGTATGAAATACCTTCAAGGATACCCACAATTCTAAAAATCAGTGTCATAGTTTATTGTTTTTAACGTATTCGTTCATTTCTCTAAAATCAATCTTGCCGTTTGCTTCCACTAAATATCGAGTGATCAGAACAGCTTTTTTTATTCGTGTTTCCGAAATTTTAGGCAATCCTATTTGATACAATAAGGTTCTTTGTTTCCCTGGAGTAAGAGCATGAAAAAGAGTGTTAGCTACTTCGTCTTGGGCCAAAATCTCAGCCATTTCCATTGGCATAGGAATTCCATATTTACTTTTGTCTTCTTTTAATTTCAAATTCAATTTGGAACCAAAAGTAAGGTGAAGCTTTTTTCTTAATGTAGCATTTATCATAATAAAGTAAGTTCCGTTCCCCATAGACAACAAAGCACAATGAATTGTTTCTTTGTTGTTTAGGGTGCAAATTAACCTTTTTATGTTTAGGGATTTAATTTCTTGAACAATAGCATCATCAACCACCACATGACCACCCCAAAGGTTATTGGTCTTGCCAAAATCTTCTATGCTAGTGTCAAACTCCCACATGTGTTACATAGGAATGTTTCCGTGCTTTTTCTTAGGAAGGTTTACCACTTTATTTTTAAGCATAGAGAATGCTTTTATTAATTTCTCTCTTGTGTGTTTTGGGTCTATTACTTCATCCACAAATCCTCTTGCTGCTGCATTGTATGGATTAGCAAAAAGCTCTGCGTATTCCGCTTCTTTTTCTTGCCATTTAGCTTCAGGGTTTTCTGCGCTAGAAATTTCTCTTTTAAAAATAATTTCTGAAGCTCCTTTTGCTCCCATAACTGCAATTTCTGCACTTGGCCAAGCATAATTCATGTCAGCCCCAATGTGTTTAGAGTTCATTACATCATAAGCTCCTCCGTATGCTTTACGAGTAATTACAGTGATTCTTGGAACTGTTGCTTCGCAAAATGCATACAATAATTTAGCCCCATTTTTAATAATTCCGTTCCACTCTTGGTCAGTTCCTGGTAAGAATCCTGGAACATCTTCAAACACCAACAAAGGAATGTTGAAACAATCGCAATATCTTACAAATCTAGCTGCTTTTTCAGATGCTTTATTATCCAAAACTCCAGCAAGGAATGCCGGTTGATTTGCAACAATTCCTATGCTTTTTCCAGCCAATAGTCCAAATCCTACTACAATGTTTTCGGCAAAATCTTTGTGCACTTCATAAAAAGTACCTTTATCTAATACCGTAGAAATAACCTCCTTCATATCGTAAGGTTGGTTAGGGTTAGATGGAATTATATTAGTTAATGAAGGACGAGATTCGTCACCCATTTCATATTCATATTGTGGTGATTCTTCCTCACAGTTTTGAGGAACATACTTTAGCAAGTTTTTGATATCTTGAATACAAGCCAATTCGTTTTCACTTGTAAAATGTGTTACTCCAGATTTTGTTGAGTGAGTACTTGCTCCACCCAATTCCTCAGAAGTTACTTCTTCGTGAGTTACTGTTTTCACTACGTTAGGTCCAGTTACAAACATGTAAGAAGAGTTTTCTACCATGAATATAAAGTCGGTAAGTGCTGGTGAATAAACTGCACCACCTGCGCAAGGGCCCATTATTGCCGACAATTGTGGAATAACTCCACTTGCCATTGTATTTTTGTAAAAGATATCTGCATATCCTCCAAGAGAAACTACCCCTTCTTGAATTCTTGCACCTCCCGAATCGTTAAGACCAATTACTGGAGCTCCATTTTCCATGGCAAGATCCATAATTCTACATATTTTTTGTGCGTGAGCTTCGGCTAGCGAACCTCCCAAAACAGTAAAATCTTGTGAAAACAAATAAACTAATCTTCCTTCTATTGTTCCGTATCCGGTAACAACTCCATCTCCTAAAAATTTAGTTTTGTCCAACCCGAAATTAGTAGATCTGTGGGTTACAAACATCCCAACTTCTTCAAAAGAACCTTCGTCCAACAAGAAATGAATTCTTTCTCTTGCCGTAAGTTTACCTTTTGCGTGTTGCTTTTCAATTCTCTCTTTTCCTCCACCAAGTTTTGCCTCAGCTTGCTTTTCTTTTAATAGTTTTATCTTGTCTTCCATTAATCTTAAGATTGGTTGTATGTCGTTTTGTATTTCAAATTTAAAACAATTTTACGTTTAAAGACCAAAATGAACTCAAATACCTATATTTAATCTTTGAACAATAAGATATTTTTCTTCCAATGCCAGTTATAAAGTTACATACCAAGATTATTGCACCTATAGAAGTTGTTTTTGATTTATCAAGAAACATAAGGTTACACGAAATATCTACGGGCAATAGCAATGAAAAAGCAATTGCAGGAGTTACTTCGGGATTAATAAACAAGAACGAAACAGTAACCTGGCGAGCAAAACATTTTGGGGTTTATCAAAAAATTACTGTAAAGATTACCGAAATGGAAAAGCCAAATTTCTTTGTAGATGAAATGCAAAAAGGGATTTTCAAACGATTTAAACATACTCATACTTTTGTGCAGAGCGGAGAAGAAACGATCATGAATGATGAGTTTGATTATACGGCTCCACTGGGTGTTTTGGGAAAGCTAGCAGATTTTCTTTTTCTTAAATTCTATATGAAGCAGCTTTTGAAAGAAAGAAATGAAGTGATTAAGCAATATGCAGAAGATGAAAAATTAAGGAATAGTTTTTGATAGAATACAACCAATGAAAAAACTAAATTTAGGAATAGGGCTGAGTAAACGAATTTATATATCAATGTTAACATTGGTAATAATTTCGTCTTTGGTTATAGCAATGTTTACGGCAATATTCTTCAAAAATCAAAACGAAAAATACCACTTAGAAAGGCTTGCAAGAAAAGAAAAAAGGGTGGCGAATTCTATCAAATATTTTACTGATAAATATGACATTGAAAAGGATTTGAACTCTGTTCCTCGTGAGTTTTACGAAAAAATAGAGGAGCTATCTAGAGAGAACGAAATGGAACTCAAAATATATAATACAGGAGGTTCTATTTTACTAAGTTTGGATCAAGAATTAAATGCAAATGACAGTATTGCGCGTGAAGTTCTAAATGAAATCTTGTCTTCTACTGATTCATTTTATATTGTAAAATTAGACGAAACAAATTTATCTACTTATTCTATTCTTAAAAATAAAGAAGGAAAGAATATTGGGATTCTTAACGTGCCTAATTATGATTTTTCTACCAATAGTATTGAGATAAGTAAATTTTATGAAACGCTTTTAGAGCTCTATGTTTTCTTGTTGATAGGAGCAGGAATTTTTGCTTTTTTTCTTTCAAGGAATATAACCAGTTCTTTGCGATTGATTGGGGATAAAATGAAGGGTGTTTCTTTCAATAAAAAGAACGAAAAAATAGTTTGGAAAAATAAGGATGAAATTGGTGAACTGGTGAATCGATACAACACTATGGTGGATGAACTGGAACAAAGTGCTAACTTATTGGCTGAATCGGAAAGGGAAACGGCTTGGCGAGAAATGGCAAAACAAGTAGCTCATGAGATTAAAAATCCGCTTACACCAATGAAATTGAACGTGCAGTATTTGGAGCAATCTTTAAAGCAAGATGATCCAGAATTTAAAGAAAAAATGACTCGTTTTTCTCACAAAATGGTCACACAAATTGATGCGCTTACCGAGATTGCAAATGAGTTTTCTAGTTTTGCTAAAATGCCTACAACTTCATTGGCTTCTACAGATTTGAGAGCTATTTTAAAAGATGCTGTTGGGACTTTTGACAAGGAAATAAAAGTAGTGAAAGAGGTGAGAGGTATTGACACGGCAATCATAAAAGGTGATGAAAATCAGCTAATAAGAGTGTTTAATAATTTATTGAAAAACTCTTCGCAAGCAATTCCAGAAGATAGGGTTGGAGTTATTCAGGTCTTGTTAACTCAAGATGATAGCAATTATTTGATAGAGATAAAAGACAATGGAAAAGGGATTGACCCTTCGCAATACGACAAGATTTTCACGCCTAATTTCACCACCAAATCATCTGGAAGTGGATTGGGATTGGCAATCGTAAAAAACATCATGAAAAACCATGGTGGTTCTATCCGTTTTGAAAGTAAAGTAGGAGTAGGAACTTCTTTTTTCTTAGTGTTTCCTAAAGGGTAGAAGTCCTAAAAAAAAGTATCTTAAGGTAGGTGTCATCCTGAATTTAGTTCAGGATCTTTATTCAAGGAAATATTACACGAGTAAATAAAGTGAAATATTCTATGCAAGATACTGAAACACGTTCAGCATGACAGTTGAATTATAAATGTAACTCGTTAAAACGAATTAACAAACTCCACAATTAATTTATGCAAGTCATTAAACTCGGTTAACGGCAAAGTTTCTGCTCTATCTTGAATATCGTGGTAGTAAGTTACACCTCCCAAAGTGTAAGAGAAAAACGAAGGAACTCCAGCTTCCTCAAACCAATAATGGTCACTGTTGGCGGCTTTTCCTCTTGGTTTTATTTGTTTTACCAAATCGTATTTTTCGTTTATTTTTTTCAGCCTTTCAAACTCTTTGGGGTGCTCCGTAGAATTCACAACTTGAATCCCTTCTGAACCTGTTCCCATCATATCTACGTTATACAAAAACTTCATTTTATCTAATGGAACAGTTGGGTTTTCTACGTAATATTTAGAACCTAATAACCCAGCTTCTTCTCCCCCAAACGCAATAAAAAGTACCGAATATTCGGGTTTGTTTTCAGAAAAATGTTTCATCAAAGTAAGCATCATTGCAATTCCACTTGCATTGTCGTTTGCTCCGTTAAATGTGGCCGTTTGCCCCATCATTCCCAAATGATCGTAATGCGCAGTAAACACAAAGAATTTTTTTCTTTTCCAACATCTTTTTGCAGGAATATATCCTATTACATTTTGTGTCTTAAAATCTGCAACCAATTCGTTTTCAATATTCAAAACTACAGAAGTATTTTCTCCTATAAATTCACTTTTTATCTCAATTACAGGGAAAGCAAGAGCATCTTGTGCAACCGACCAAGTAAATTTGTCGTCATTTATCACAAACAGAGGAGCTACATTTCCAATGGCATTCTTCATTTCCAATTGTTTGAAATAGCCTTCTCTTCCTTCAGGTTTTGGTAACGTTACTACATAGGCAACAGGAGGCAAATCGTTATTCAATAAATCTTTAGCTATTTTTGTTTGGTAATTTTCAAGTGTTACTTTTATTAATCTAAAACTCCCTTTTGCCGACCCAGAATTGGGAGAAACAATAAAATCCAATCCAGTTTTTAAAGTCTCACCTCCAAATTTCACTTCTACCTTATTAGGAAATGTATTGACAGGGTACTGATAGTTTTGAAAATAAGAATCAGTCACCATTTGCCCTCCGTATTCTTTGAATTTCTTAGCAATGTAATCGGCAGCAATTTTGTTCCCGTTATTCACATATCCTCTTCCATAAAATTCATCAGAGGCAAGCGTATCAATTAGTTTTTTGGCTAGTTCTTTTTGGGAAAAAGAGAAGCTAGCTACAAAAGTTATTAGGATTAAAAGAAGTGATTTTTTCATTTTCAATTATTTTATTTCTTCATTATAAACTCCTCTCGAGAGCGGAGATTCTTTACAATTATTTATTCAAAAGTTCATTTCCCAATTCCTCAAAATCCACTCCGTCAAAATTCCCTGAACTCATAAGAAGTAGGTTTTTGTTTTTATAATCAATTGCATTCACGGTTTTCATTAATTCGTCAGAATTGGTAAAAACAGTTACATTATCACTAAAAAATGCATTTTTCACATCATTTTCGCTCAACATTGCTAGTTTTTTGTGTTTTATTGCCTTTGGGCTAAAATAAACAAAAGCTTTGTCGGCAGCCAACATAGTGTTTTTATATTGCGCCAAAAACTCTTGGTTCAAACTGCTAAAAGTATGCAGCTCTATACAGGCAATCAATTCCCTTTCTGGGTATTGTTCTTTCACTGCCTTGGTAGTTGCTTGCAGTTTGGATGGCGAATGTGCAAAGTCTTTTAGTACGTGAGTAAATTCATTTTTTGCAACTGTTTCTAGTCGTTTACTTGCGCCACCAAAACTCTGTATTGCTTCATAAAATTGTTTGGAAGAAACCCCAATTTTTTCACAAACCAAACGAGCTCCATTTAGGTTTTGAAGGTTGTGTTCGCCAAAAATCTCTAAAGGATAATTTCCTTCGGGAGTAGTAAGCGTAGTTACACCATTCTCTATGGAATAACCGGGAGTAGTGTAAGGTTCAAAATCTAGATTTCTGTCCGATTTTGAGACAATTTTCTCTATTTCTTTGTCTCCAGAGAAATAAACCAAAGAACCTTTGTCTTCTATTTTATTTACAAAAATTTCAAACTGTTCGCAATAGTTTTCGAACGTAGGAAACACATTAATGTGATCCCATGCAATTCCGGTAAGCAAAGCTATGTTAGGATTGTAAAGATGAAATTTTGGTCTTCTGTCGATAGGCGAAGAAAGATATTCATCTCCTTCCAACACTGCAATTTTTGCAGAATCAGTCAGTTTTACCATTACTTCAAACCCTTCTAATTGAGCACCTACCATGTAATCGTTTTCAATCTTATGAAAGTTCAATACATGAAGAATCATAGAAGTAATGGTTGTTTTCCCGTGACTTCCACCAATTACAACTCTTATTTTGTCTTTGGTTGCTTCGTATATATATTCTGGATAAGAGAAAATAGGCAATCCTAGTTCTTGTGCTTTTATAAGCTCTGGATTATTCTCGCGAGCATGCATTCCTAAGATTATAATATCTATATCTTTATTAATTCGCGATTCATCCCACCCCATTTTTTCAGGTAGCAATCCGTATTTTTCTAGCCTTCCTTTTGATGGATTAAATATTTCATCATCCGAACCAGAAATTTTGTTTCCAGATAGGTGTAGTGCAATCGCCAAATTGTGCATGGCACTTCCTCCAATGGCAATAAAATAGATGTTTTTGTTTGTGTTCATTAGGCTGTGTAAAAGGAATTACGAAATATGTAAAAGATAAATAAACAAAAAGCTACGTTCACCAAAATATTGAGAAGAGCAATCATAAAACTACCGTTTCTCATGAGCTCAAAAGTCTCGAAACTAAAGGTAGAAAATGTACTAAATCCTCCACAAAAACCTATAATTATTAAGTATTTGAGAAAAGAAGAAGTTTCTATTTTGGATGAAAAAACAAAAAGAGCCAAGCTCATAATAACACAACTAAGAACATTGGCAACCAAAGTTCCGTAGGGAAATCCCGAAGGAGTAAGTTGTGAAACTCCATAGCGAGCCAAACTCCCCAAACCACCACCTATAAAAATTGCTGCTAGAATATTCATTGTATCATTCGTTTATGTTGTAAATTTAATGAAAAGGAATGAGGTTTATTGCTTTGGCTGCATTAGGTATCAATAGTTGAGTGTGGATAAAGTTTAGGCTAGTTTTGAATACACAAAAATAGCGACTTGGCACAATGCCAAGTCGCTATTAAAAGAGTTACAAACCCTATATTTTACTATTTAAGTAGGGATGTTAAAATTTCCCATTGTTGTTTTTCCAATCAGATTTTGGAGCAATTTTTTCAATTACATCCCAATGTTCAGCTATTTTCCCATCTTCTATTCTGAATAAATCATAAAATGAATTGTGATCTTCGCCTAAATGCCCTTCGCTAATTGTTAAAACAAAATTTCCTTGTCCTAGTACTCTGTGTATTTTGTCGTATTTCATAAAGATACCTTGTTTAGCCATTGCTTCAAGTGCTCCTCCAAGTCCAGATAATTGATCAGGAATATTTGGATTGTGTTGAATGTATTTGTCTCCATCAAAATAACCTGCTAGTTTAGACATGTCTCCATTTACCAAAATATCGGTTAAGAAATTTTTTACTAGAGTTTTATTTTCTTCAGTTTTATCAAGGTCTTTTACTTCAGTGGCTCCATCAGTCATAGTTCTTCCACTAGGATTTGGTGTATTTGGTTTTACTTGTAAGTTATCCCAATGTTCTACAATTAGTCCGTTTTCAAATCTGAAAATATCGAATCCAATTTTAGGACCAAAAAAGCTATAATCGGTATGGGTAAATACAAAATCACCATCTTCAAAAACTCTTACCGTGTTTACTTTTGCTGAGTTTTTAGGTAAATGAGATAATAATTCTCCAAATCCTTCTAGCCCATCTGCAACTCCTAGGTTATGTTGTATATAATTTGTTGGATTTATATATCCAGCAGGTTCTTGCGCTCCAGTTTCTATACTTTTTAAAACTGCAACTACTTTCTCTTTGTTCGAGATTTTCATTGTTTCTACTTTTTTAGTTTCCGTATTTAATTTTTCCTCGGATTGAGCTTTGCAAGCCGAAAGACCGATAGTTAAAATTGCTACTGTACTTAATATTGTTTTTTTCATTTTGTATTGTTTTTAATTGTTAATACAAAGGTGCAGTGTTTCGGGAAGGTGGAAAAGGTAAAAAAAGTACTTTGGATGATACTTTTAGGCCGTTATGAATTGTTCTCTAAATTGAATAGGAGTTTTCGAGGCGTGTTTTTTGAAGTATTTATTGAAATTAGTAGGTTCCTCAAATCCCAATTGAAATCCAATTTCCTTTATACTGTCTAGGGTGTGTGCCAATAATCGTTTTGCTTCAAGCATTACTCTTTCATCTATTAATTCTTTGGCAGTCTTATCAAATACTTTTTTGCATGCATGGTTTAGCCTTTTGGGAGTAAGGTGAATTTGCTCACAATAGAAGCTTACCTTCTTTTCTTTATAGAAATGTTGATCTAGGAGTTTTTTAAATAGAAAGACATAATCTAAATTGGCATCTTTTTTTATCTCCGTAAAGTTTTGTTTTCTTCTTTCTCTTTCTGATAATAAAAGAAAATTATGAAGTAGGTTTCTAAGAATATCAAGTTGCACAGGGTCTAATTCATTCGTCTGTTCGGCTTCTATTTGCTTGTGAATATTGGTAAATAAATCAATAGATTGAGTAATATTTATAAAGGAGGTAGAAAGTAAATCATTGAATAAGATGGTGCTTTTTAGAAATTGAGTATTTGTCTCTGTTTTGCAAAAGAAATCATCAGTAAATAAAAGTACTTTACCTTCTAAGTTTGGGTTGGTAGAGAATTGCTGAACACTATTTTTATTAAGAAAAATAAGTGTATTGGGTTTTATTTCAATTGTTTTAAAATCTACCATGTGCTGAAAACCTCCATTCTGAAACCAAACAATTTGATAAAACTCTAACCTATGTGGATGGGTAATATCGGATTCAAACTCTTTGTACAAGAACGAAAGGTCAAGGATTTCGAATTCGTATGGAAGTCCTTCCTTAAAGTCGTATTTTTCTATAGTCTGATTCACAAAATTAGTTTTTGTTTATGATAAAAATACGACAATTATAATTGGAGAAATTATAAGAAGTATATTAAGTGTTCAAATTTTGATAGGGATAAATAAATTTTAAAACCTAATAAATAGACCCAGAGGAATCTCCCAAACACTATAAATCAAACTATAGTTTTTGTATCGAGGACAAC
>CAXIAX010000071.1:0-13847 GCA_964021785.1 uncultured Flavobacteriales bacterium | reverse complement strand
GGTATTTAAATTTCATATCTTAGTTTATTAATTAATCTCTTCGTATTTTATTTCGAATAAAGTGTCTACACCATTAGAGTAATCAACTCTTGCAATCAATCTGTTTTTGTCGTCATACTCCGAATTAGAAAAATGAACTACATTTCCATCTTCATTCGTAATTTCAAATCGTATAACATTACCATTTTTATCTCTCTCATACCTCTGGCAATTTTTTTCTGTATCGCTAGAGAAAGATATTTTTGCTAAATTTTCATTGTTGTAAATGTAGGTTTCTATTGAATTTATAGTCTTGTCAGGATTGAGTATTTCATGTTTGGTGATTTGATCTTTAGAGTTGTAATAATAATTTTCAAAATAAATTATTTCATCATTAGAAGAATAAGCTATACTGTTCGAAAATTCTTTTGATTCTTTAGTTATTTGTTTTTCTACTAATTCTCCAAACTCATAGAATAATCCTCTTGATTCTCCTTCTTTATATTCGGAAATTGATTTTTTAACTTCTTCTCCGTTTTGATACATTTTTTCGATAGTTGTGCTATCTGTAACCTCTCTTTTTGTTTCTTCAATTACCTCATTGTCAATTATAAATTTATGCGAAAGTAAGTTTCCTTCTTTGTCAAATATATATTCGGACTTGTCGCTAAGAACTCCATCTACCAGGTTTTCTTCTTCTGTTACGTTACCGTTCACATCAAATTTGAATCGAGATTCTAACGTTCCTTCACGGTTTATTTCTTTTATGTAAGTAAGTTGATCGTTTTCGTTAAATTCTTCCATCTGAACTAATTCAAGTTCATACTCGTGTTTGATGTAAGTTAATTTTCTATACATAAATTAGGGTTATTTTCCGTTTAAAATTACTTGTTCAATGTGGTTTCCTCCAAAAGAATATGGAATGAAATTATAACTAGAAATCTCTTTTGTGATAATCAAGTTTGCTTTTTTACCAGCAGTAATAGAACCGTGCGTATCACTAATTCCCATAGCATAAGCCGAATTCATTGTTACAGCATTTATTGCTTCTTCGGGCGTCAATCTTTGGTAAATACAGGCCAAAGAAATAACAAAAGGGATTTTTCCAGAAGGAGTAGAGCCAGGATTGTAATCGGTAGCAAGCGCAATTGCCAATCCTTGGTCAATCATTTTACGAACGGGTGAAAATGGTATTTTTAAGAAAAAACTACACGAAGGTAAAGCAGTAGGCATCACATCAGATTTGTGCAAATCAGCAATGTCTTGGTCTGTCATAATTTCTAGGTGATCCATAGAGAGAGCCTTGTGTTTTATTCCAGCTTGTATTCCTCCAATACTAGTAAATTGGTTTACATGAATTTTAGGCACTAAATCATAGTTAGCTCCAGCTTCCATAATTCTTTCTGCATCTGCTACAGAGAAATAGTTTGTTTCACAAAATATATCAATGTAATCGGCTAGTTTTTCTTCATGAATTACGGGTAATACTTCATTAATAAGCATGTCTAAATATCCGTCCTTGTCTCCTTTAAATTCTGGGGGAACAGCATGTGCTCCAAGAAAAGTTGCTTTTATGGTTAAATCACTATCCGCTTTTAATCTTTTTATTACTCTTAGTATTTTAAGTTCTGCATCAAACGAAAGTCCATAACCACTTTTTATTTCTACAGCACCCGTTCCCATGCTTTTTATCTCCTCAAGTCTTGTCCAAGCAGCTTGGTACAATTCTTCTTCGGTAGCGTGTTGTAATCTCTTTGCAGAGTTTATAATTCCTCCACCTCTTGCCGCAATCTCTTCGTAGGTCAATCCGTTTATTCTATCTACAAATTCGGTTTCTCTTGTTCCAGCAAATACCAAGTGTGTATGTGAATCGCACCAAGTGGGCAATACTACTTTTCCTGTTGCGTCAATTGTTTTGTTGGGAGCGATTTCTGGAATTTCTTCCATTTTTCCAAAACTCAATATTTTTTCATCTTCCATCAATAGAAATGCATTTTCTATGGTCGTTAAAACTCCCATTTCTTTTCCTGCAAGTTTTAGCTTAGTGCTATCTTCTTGTATTCCTGAGAGTTGTTTTATGTTTTTGATGAGTGTAATCATGAGCTTTGTTTCTTGTTTTGATAGAAGTTAAAAGTACAGATTTTTAATAAAAGAGAATCTAGTATTTCTATTTTTTGTATATTTAAGGATAACAACCTTCTATAAAAATGAAAAAATATAAATTACTGCTAGTATCTTTTATTTTTATGATATCATTTTTTTTAATAAATATGCTTGTAGATTTTTTTGAAAATGGATTTGATTTCTCTACTTCGATACTTAAAAGGAATTTGATGCTTTCTGTCTTTACGGGAATTTTTATTGGGGTTGCAATTAAATTCAAATGGATTAAAACCAAAAATATTTTGCAAGAATGATTTACAAAGGAATCTATCAAAAGCAGCCTGAGATGGTAAAGTTTATGATTCTGTTGTTCGTTTCATTTATTGTTTCTGCAATTATCGAAAGATTGATTGGGCTTGAAGAAATGAATCATGGAATTTGGCTTTATTTTTTATTCTCCAGTCTAATTAAAATTGCAGTTTTTTTTCTATTAGGTTTTATTTATTATGAATTAATGAACAAGAAAAAAGAGGTGGAAGAATAGTTCTTTATTCATCTGTCATTCCAGCCTCCGAGCTGGAATCTAAAGTTTTGAATTTATACTTTTTCTTTTTGGATTTCAAATCAACCCGATAGCTATCGGGTTTGGATTGACATTATAATGACTAAAACCTCATAGTTTTTAGTTTCTCATTGTTTATATTTCAGTGTTTGCAAAAGTTCAGGGCTACATTTAATGGTTATATTTGTTTTATAGAAACTATTAAAACGCACGAATATGTCGGATAAAAAAATAACAAAAGTTGCTTCTACGGAGCCAACTGATAAAAAAGGGGATTCTTGGAAGCCAACAGAAGATAACAAATCAAAAGCAACAACTTTTAGAGCAATTGCGATTGCTGCATGGGTAATTGCAATAGGATTTGAGATTTGGGGAATCATAAAATTGAAGGCAGTAAAAGACGAAGGGATGACAATGCTTATCGTTCTTATTGTTGCCGCTTTAATCTTTGCTGTAGCAGGAAATTTATTGTGGAAAAAAGCCAATAGATTAGATCCAGCCAAAAAAGCAGATAAATTTAGATTTTTTGTTCAAAACCAGTTGGGAGCCATTATTAGCGCAATTGCATTTTTACCCTTGGTAATTATGATTTTGATGAACAAAGACATTGATGGAAAGCAAAAAGGAATCCTTGGAGCTATTGCTGGAGCAGCTTTATTGATAGGAGTAGGGACAGGGATTGATTTTAATCCGCCTTCTGTAGAGCAATATACCGCAGAGACAGAAAGAATTGAAGCATTAACAGGTAGTGACCAAATATATTGGACAAAATCTGGAACAAAGTATCACATTTATCAAGATTGTGGGTACATCAATGGAGACAGAACGAATGAAATTTTTCAGGGAACTGTAGGAGATGCAAAAGCTATGAAAAAGATATCGGAACTGTGTTCAAGATGTGAAGGTCAAGCAGAAAAAGAAAATAGCATAAATTCTAGTAATACATTAGATTTAAGTGCAGATCCTGAAGAGCAAGAGGCTGCAGAATAACGAAAAGAATTAGGTGATAATAAAAAACCTTCTTGCGTGAGCAAGAAGGTTTTTTTTTGGTTACAATAAAACTGAAATTAAACGTAAACCACTTCATTCTGTTCTCTCAAGTTATAGGCCGAAGTCATTACTTCTCCGTATGCACCTGCGCTATGAATTTTTATTAAGTCACCTCTTTTTGTTGGTTTTAGCTCTATTTTTTTGCCAAAACAATCCGAAGACTCACATATTGGACCTACTACATCATAGTATTCTTTCTCGTTACTTTGCGAGCTAATGTTTTCTATTTTGTGAAAAGCTTGGTACAAAGCAGGGCGTATTAATTCGGTCATACCTGCATCTAGGATAGCAAAATTAGTTTTAATTCCATTCTTAATATAAAGAACTTTAGAAATCAAACTTCCGCAATTGGCTACAATAGATCTCCCCAATTCAAAATGAATTTCTTGGTTGGGTAGAGGTTCTAAAAACTGATTAAATACACCAAAAAACAATTCAAAATCCGGAATCGGGTTTTCAATCGGGTTTTGGTAATCTATTCCCAATCCTCCCCCTAAATTAAGGTGTTCAATCTTCACGTTTCTATCTGCAAACCATTTATTAAGTTCGTTTACACGGATACATAAATTCTTGAAAGGAGTCATAGAAGTAATCTGTGACCCAATATGGAAATGTAATCCAGTCAGTTTTATATTGGAAAAAGTAGGAAGTTTTTCTATCAAGCTTTCAAGCTCCCAAGTGTTTATTCCAAATTTATTTTCTTCCAGTCCTGTGGTAATGTAATGATGTGTTTTTGCATCTACATTAGGATTTAATCTGAGTGCAATGTGTGCTATTTTGTTTTTAGCGATTGCTAATTCATTAATTACTTCAATTTCTTGAACAGATTCACAATTGAAAGTAAAAATATCGTTATCCAATCCAATGTTTATTTCTTCATCCGATTTTCCAACTCCTGCAAATGCGATATCTTTTGAAGTGAAGCCCATTTCTATGGCTTTTTTTACTTCGTTTCCGCTAACGCAATCGGCTCCCAATCCTTTAGATTGAATCAAAGATAAAATCTTGTTGTTCGTATTGGCTTTCATTGCATAATGAATGTGATACTTGTATTTTTCTGCGTGTAATAAAGCAGTGTCCAAAGTAGATTCTAGAACTCCCAAATCGTATAAATAAAATGGAGTTTTGTGCTGAGTGAGGTTATTCAATTCCATGTTTTTTATAAATTAAATAGTCCTTTATTCAGTTCGTTCAATGCAGTAACTTTATGTGCCGTAGGAATTACTACCGATACATTGTGGTCACTTCCTCCGTAAGAAACCATTCGCATTGGAATAGTTTTTAAACAGTCAAATATCTTATTTCCACTTCCAATAGACGAAGAAGAAAAATTACCAACTATGCAAATGATAGAAAGCTCTTTGTTTATCTCCACTTCTCCCAATTGTTTTAGTTCATTTTCTATATGTTCTAGACTTGTAGTGTCATCAATAGTAAGAGATACAGCTACTTCCGAAGTTGTAATTACATCAATAGGAGTTTTGTATCGTTCAAAAATATCGAATATTTTTCGTAGGAATCCGTAGGCCAATAGCATTCTGCCAGATTTTATTTTTATTGCAGTAATTCCATCTTTTGCTGCAACAGCTGTAAATTCTTTGTTGTTGGTTGCTTTTTCTATTTTGGTACCTTCTTTTTGTGGCTCCAAAGTATTTTTAAGGTAGATTGGAATTCCACTAAGTTGCGCAGGGTAAACACTAGATGGATGTAATATTTTTGCTCCAAAATAGGCAAGCTCTGCAGCTTCATCATACGATAAGTTTTTGATAGAGGTAGTTTTTTCTACTACTCTTGGGTCGTTATTGTGCATCCCATCAATGTCAGTCCATATTTCTATTTCTGTAGCATTAATTGCTGCACCAATAAGTGAAGCTGTAAAATCACTTCCTCCTCTTTTTAAGTTATCTATTTCGCCAAAAACATTTCTACAAATGTATCCTTGGGTAACGTATAATTTGTTTGGAGCGTATTTAAATTCGCGTTCCAAATTGTGCTGAATGTAGTAATTGTCTGGCTCAAGATCTTTGTCTATTCGCATAAAATCTAAGGCAGAAAGCAAAGTAGATTTTATATTTTGTTCTTCTAAGTAATATTGAAAGATGCTTGTAGAAATTAATTCTCCTTGGGCAAGAATTGTTTTTTCTTCGTGAGAAGTAAATAAATCTTCGGCAAAAGAAAGGATATGGTTAAAGTGCAAAGAGGTAGTTTCTTGCGCCTTCAGTTTGTATTCTTCGTTAGAGAATAGTTCGTTTATAAAAGAAACGTATTTTTCTTTTAACCCAAATGTAAGCTCCTTGGCTTCATTTCGTTTGTTCTGATACAAGAAATTCGTAATTTCTGTTAAGCTATTGGTAGTGCCGCTTACGGCAGATAAAACTACCACTGCGTTTTCAGTTGCTACAAGGTTTGCAACCTCTTTCATTCTTTGTGGAGACCCTAAAGAAGTTCCTCCAAATTTTATTACTTTCATTACTTTATTTAAATTTTTAACAAAGTTAGTTAAATTTTAAACTAAAAGTAAAATGGAATGAGACATAAATTTTTCTTTTTTTAATATTTTATTTTAATGAGTACAAATAAAGGCGATTAGGTGTAAAACTAATCGCCTTTATTTTTTTTACAATTTTAAGCGTACCTCACTACTTTGTATGCTTTTCTTCCATTTATTCTAGTTTGAGAATACAATACATTGTTGTATTTCACATAATGAGATCTATGAATAATAATAGGTGTAGCAAGTTTTGGTAATTGATATACAATAGTACCTAGTGCAGGTCTTGTTATTTTTTTTGGAGCTTTTGTATAAACAACCTTTTTTACTGGTTTGTGTTTTACAACAACCACTTGTTTCTTTTGGATTTGTTTTCTTTGAGATATTCCATTTGATGCAAATCCTATAACCATAGCAAGTGCAAGCGTAATTTTAAGTGCAGTTTTCATAATGTTTTGTTTTTATGGTTTGTACTGCTTCTTTGACACTTCTATTTTCAAAAGGTTTAATCGTGAACTTTGTTTTTTTAATGAAAATATGGTTTAGAAGTGTTTCAAAGTGAAAAATAGCCATATTTTGATTGAAATTTTTAGAGTAATATTTTAAAATAAACTCTATTTTTGCAACTTAATAAAAACAACTATGGAATATACACCACAAGACATTAAAAGAGGAAACGTATTGGAGTTAGAAATTACCGATATGGCTTTTGGTGGTAAAGGAATTGCCAAAATATCGGTAGGAGAAGGGAAATTAGTAATTTTTGTTCCTAATACCATTCCTGGACAATTGGTAAAAGCAAGAATTTTTAAAAAGAAAAAGAGTTATTGTGAGTGTAAATTGATTGATGTAATAAGAAAATCTCCAGATGAAATTGATGTTGATTTTCAACCTATTTCAGGAGCACCTTATATTACATTTCCTATAGAAAAACAAAGAGAGTATAAGAAAAGTACTACCATAGAACAGTACAGAAGACTGGGGAAAATAGAAAACATAGATGATTTGTTTGATACTTATATCGAATCGCCAACTACGTTTCATTACCGTAATAAAATGGAATATGCTTTTAGTACTATTCGTTACGATTTGGATACAGATGAAACATTAGATGATGAGTTTGCTTTAGGATTTAAAAGAAGGGGAACTTGGTGGATAGTAGAAGACATGGATAAAGATTCTGGATTGTTTGATGCAGAATTTGAAAACAAACTGAAAGAAGTAAGAGATTATTTAGAAAAAACTGGATTACCAGCTTGGCATCCGCCAAAGAAACATGGTTTTTACAGGTATTTAACTGTGCGTAAGTCGTATTTAAATAATCAAATATTATTAAACCTTACAACATCAGATTCAGGTTTAGTTCATTTTGATAAGCAAGCATTTGTAGAATGTGTTACAGGAATCTTTGGAGATAGAGTAGCGGGAATTTTACATACGATAAATGCAAGTTTAGGAGAGAGAGCTCACAATGATGAGAATGATTATGAAATGTTGTTTGGAGAAAATAAAATAGAAGAAAACCTATTGGGATTAAATTTTGAAGTAAGTATGCAAAGTTTCTTCCAAACTAATCCTAAATCGGCAGAGAAACTATACACAAAGGTAATCGAGTATGTATTGGAAGGGAAAGAATACTCTGAAGATGATACAGTAATGGATTTGTTTTGTGGAACAGGAACAATAGGTCAATTAATATCTAAGAAAACGGGAGTAAAAGTAATTGGTGTGGATATTGTGGCAGAAGCAATAGAAAATGCAAAAGCCAATGCAAAACGTAATAATGTGGAAACAGCTACGTTTTATGCTGCAGATGTGGGTAAATTTCTTGCGAAATATCCACAATACGAAGGAAAGATAAAAACAATAGTGTTGGATCCACCAAGAGGAGGAATAGCTCCAAAAACATTGGCTAAAGTAGCGAGTTTAGATGCTTCTAGAGTAGTTTATGTTTCTTGTAATCCAGCTACACAATCTAGAGATGTAGAAGTTTTTAGAGAACACGGGTATGAATTAAAGAAAATAAGTTTTGTTGATCAATTTCCGCATACTTCACACATTGAGGCAATTGCAATCTTTGAAAAATAAAGATTGATAATTTAACACATTTTAGATATGTTGATTTATTTTTAATTTTTCTGTTAAAAAAACAACATTTTATTTTTCTTGTACCTTAATACTGCTTATCTTCGTATTGTAAAAAAAGAAAAACGTAAAAAACTTTAAATGAGCACTATATCAAAAATAATTGAAAAAGAGATTTCTGCATCACCTTTTTTAGAAGAGTCAATAGCCGAAGATTTGATAAATATTTCCTCTTTAGCGAGAATGTTAAAGCCAAAAGTGGAAGCAGAATTGGGTAAAGAAGTCAAAACAGGAGCACTTGTTATGGCAATCAATAGAATGCAGTTCGAAAAATTTCATGTAATTAATGGAAGAATCGAGGAATTCATGAATTCTTTGGGTGACATTATTATAAGGAGTAACTTGAATGATTATGCCTACAAAAATTCTCCAACTTTGGCGCAAGCACAAATGAAATTGATTGAAGCATCTAGTGATTTAATTGATGGATTTTGTACAGTATCACAAGGTGTATACGAATCAAATATCGTAGTTATTAAATCATTGGCCGATAAAGTAGATGATTTGTTCAAAGACGAAACTTTGTTGTTCAAAATGGAAGATTTGTCATCTGTAACTTTGAGATTACCAGAATTTAATGTTCCAGGGGCATATTATTTTTTATTAAAGAAAATAGCATGGGAAAACATCAATATTTTTGAGATTATTTCAACTACCAATGAAATTACTTTGGTTGTGAAAAATGAAGATATCGATAGAGTATTCTCATTATTAATGTCTTTTAAGAAAAAGTAAACTATGCTGTCACTGATAAAAAAAGAAGTCGGTAGTTTCTTTAGTTCTATTGTGGGGTACATCACTATTGTAATATTCTTACTTTCTATAGGTATTTTTATGTGGGTAGTTCCAGGACAAACGAATGTATTTGATAGCGGATTTTCCGATATGGGATTTTTGTTTATTAATGCGCCAGCTATCTTTCTTTTTTTGATTCCAGCAATCACCATGAGGCTATTTGCAGAGGAAAGAAGAATGCAAACTCTAGAGCTGCTTTTTACTAAACCTATTACAGATTTTCAAATTGTATTGGCAAAGTATATAGCAGGATTAGTTTTACTTGTTTTTTCATTGCTACCTACCTTAGTTTATTATTATTCTATTGTTCAGTTGGGTGATCCAGTGGGTAATATAGATTCTGGAGGGACAATTGGGTCTTACATTGGATTATTCTTTTTGGGAGCAGGATTCTTAGCCATTGGTTTATTTGCTTCTTCTATCACTACCAATCAAATTGTTTCTTTTTTGGTTGCAGTTGTGTTGTGTTTTTTCGTTTACCTAGGTTTCGATTTCATTGGAAGCAATATTGCTTCTGGCGATATGGCTTACACCATTAAGAATTTTGGAATTGAAGAACATTATGCTTCTATCCAAAGAGGAGTGATAGATTCAAGAGATATTCTATATTTTATAAGTTTAATCATTGTCTTTTTATTGGCAACAAAATTGAGTTTAAAAAGATCCAAATAATGAAAGGTAATTCTAAAATAGCAGTACAAATTGTAGCAGTTGCTCTCGTAATTCTATTGGTAAACTTTATTGGTTCTAAGAAATTCTTACGTGTAGATCTTACAGAAGAAAAGATTCATTCTTTGTCAGAGACAACTATTGATATTCTTCAAAATGACACACTTATTAATGAAGAATTAAGATTTGAGGTGTATCTAGAAGGAGATTTACCGCCAAAATTAAGAAAGCTTCAGTTAGCACTTAAAGAAAAACTAAGTGAATTGAAGGCTTACGGAGGAGCTAATATTTATTTTGAATTTATAGATCCTGCCAAAGAAGAGTCTAGAAAAGATGAAGTATACCAACAATTATTTGATCAAGGATTACAGCCTACTAAGGTCTCTACATTGGTGGGAGGTACAAAATCAGATATGATCCTTTTTGGAGGAGTAATGTTGAGAACGATTGATAACAGAAATATTCCTATTCAAGTTTTATTTCCTAGTAACCGTGATCCAAATAGTGGAATTGCAATTCCAGTTCCTATTGAAATTATTCCTGTAGAGAGAATAATTAATGATTTGGAATATTTACTGCTAGAAGGAATTTACAAAGCAGTAAATCCTAACAGAAAAAAAATTGGATTCTTGCAAGGGCATGGTGAGTTGAAAGAGATAGAAAGGTATGACGTTACTTATGAATTATCTAAATTTCATGCTGTAGAAGACGTGACACTTAACGGAAAGTTAAATGCTTTGAAAGGCTTTGATGCCTTAGTAGTTGCAAAACCTACAAAACCAATTAATGAGAAAGATAAATACTTGATTGATCAGTTTATAATGAGAGGTGGAAAAGTCGCTTGGCTTATAGATCCAGTAGAAGTAAACCAAGATTCATTAGATTTTAATGAGCAAACTTTTGGTTTGGATAGAGATTTGAATGACATAGACGAGCAGATATTTACCTATGGAGTTAGGTTAAATAAAGATTTGGTGATTGATGTAAATTCTATGAAAATTCCTCTAGGAGGTAATTTGTACAAATGGTATTATTACCCATTCATTCGTACAGAAAAAATTAATAATCCAATAGTGAACAATGTTAATCCTATTAGGTTAAAGTATGCAAGTACAATGGATTTACTGAAGAACCCTGAGATTACAAAAACACCATTGTTACTTACGTCAGAAAAATCTATTACGTATAAAATTCCTGTGAGAATAAACTATCAAATGATAGGGCTGAAGGAAGAAGTAATAAAATACAATGCTACTCCAAATAGAATTGTTGCAGCCATGCTTGAGGGTAAGTTTAAATCTAATTTTAGAAACAGATTGACGAGTAATTTTATTAAAAATGCGCCCGTAAAACCATTGGAAGAAAGTGTGCCAAATAAAATGTTGGTGATAAGTGACGGGGATATAATAAATGCGCAAGTAGATTCATTTGTGAATAGAAAGGGGAAAATGATACTTAATCATTCTAATATCAATTACGATAGATTTGATAGAAGTATAATTTTTGGAAACAAAGAGTTTTTTGTAAACGCTATGGAAAGTTTAATGGGAGTAGATGATCTTATTCCACTTAGGAGTAAAACAATTACTCTTCGCCCATTAAATAAGGAGAAAGTGGCTAAAGATAGATCTTATTGGAAAGCAATAAATGTATTCATCCCAATCTTGGTAATTTTCATTTTTGGATTGCTGTATAATTTCATAAGAAGAAGAAGGTTTTCATAAACTTCATCATTATTTAAAATAAAATCCTTTCATTAAACGCTCATTCCTTGTATATTCATAAAAAATACAATTAATGCGTAAAGGATTATTCTTACTTTTTTTACTTCCTTTTATTTCCTTTTCAGGAAATGACAACTTTCATATTGGGGCAAGAAACTCGGGAATGGGAAATACAGGATTGACCCTGGCAGATGTTTGGGCAATTCGTTATAACCAAGCTGCCTTGGCAGATGTGAATCAAATAACCGCAGGAATTTCATACGAAAGTAGATTCTTGACTAAGAGCTTAGGGATACAATCTTTTGCTTTTGCCTTGCCTACAAAAAACGGAACATTTGGTATTAACTACACAGGGTTTGGTGATAATTTGTACCGAGAAACTAAACTAGGTTTGGGTTATGGAATGAAATTATCGGATAAATTCAACATAGGAATCCGTCTTAATTACCATTCGTTAAGGTTGGGAAATAACTACGGAAAAGCAAATAGCCTAACTTTTGAAGTTGGTTTTGTAGCCAAGCCAACAAAGAATTTGGAAATAGGGTTTCACTTATTTAATCCTACCGCAGTAAAATTGAACGATTACCAAAACGAAATTATTCCAGTTGTATTAAATTTAGGAGTTTCCTATAAGTTTTCGGATAAACTAAGAACTAACGTAGAAATAGAAAAGGATATAGAGCATCCTTATTCGCTAAAGATTGGTTTTGAATATTTACCACTAGAGTTTTTATATGTGAGAGCAGGAATTACTACCAATCCTACTATGCCAACTATTGGTTTTGGTGTGGTTAAAAATCAGTTTAAAATAGATTTCTCTTCTGGTTTTCATCCAAGCTTAGGTATTACACCAGCCTTAGGAATGACATATTCTTTCTAGACTGTAATGGCTATTAATTTTTTTTAACAATGAACAAATTGTCGGTTTTGTAAACTATGAATAAATTCAGCTTCTATATCATTTTAGGAATTTTATTTTCTTCGCAATGGGCTTTTTCCCAAGGAGAGAATACAGAGAAAAATGAAATTATAGAACAAAGGATAGAATACATTGGAGGAGAAAATGAATCTATAGATTATTCTACCCTGTTTGATAACCTCTATTATTTTTATGATCATCCAATAAATCTGAATAATACCAAAGATGTTGAGTCATTGCTAGAGGTTGGATTAATTTCCGATTTACAATTATTGAGTCTAAAAAAACACATTGCATCCAATAATAAATTAATGACAATTTATGAGTTGCAGGCTGTTCAAGGTTTTGATATAGAAACGATAAGAAATATATTACCTTTTGTAAAAGTTTCTCAGGAGCTGTTTGCTCCCAATGTTTCTCTCAAAGAAATTTTTAAGAATTCTAACAATGAAGTTTACTTAAGAAACATTAGAAGTGTTCAAGAAAAAGTAGGGTATTCTGCCAAAGAGGAAGAGGACGATACTAGGTATCTTGGTAGTCCAGATAAATTGTATTTGCGTTACCGATTTAGGTATTTGAATAAAGTAAGTGTTGGGTTTACTGCAGAAAAAGATGAGGGGGAAGAGTTTTTTAAAGGTTCCCAAAAGAAAGGATTTGATTATTATTCGGCACACTTTTTCTTGAAGGATTTTGGGAAGTTGAAAGCTTTGGCCGTGGGAGATTATCATTTTCAGGTAGGGCAAGGACTTACGTTATGGAGCGGATTGGCATTTGGAAAATCAATAGATATTAGTTCGGTAAAGCGAAATGCTGTAGGAATAAGGCATTATGCATCTGCAGATGAAAATAATTTCTTGAGAGGAGCAGCTGCAACTTATGGGTTGACTAAAAACATTAGTTTTTCTGCTTTTTATTCACGCAAAAAAATTGATGCAAACATTACCGATACCTTAGATTTTCAAACAAATGATATTGCTTTTTCTTCGTTTCAAAATACGGGTTTTCATAGAACAACTGCGGAGCTTAATGACAAAGATGCGATACAAGAAACACATTTTGGAGGAAGAGTAGAATATCAAAACCAAGCTTTGAAAATAGGAGCTACAGGATTCGCCTCAGAATATGGCGGAGATTTTAGTAGGAGTTTAAGTTTTTATAATCAATTTGAATTCTCTAATAACAAGAATTCTGTTTTTGGTCTTGATTATAATTATGTGCACAGAAATTTCAATTTTTTTGGTGAAATATCGAGAAGTGAAAATGGAGGGTTGGCTTATATTAATGGGCTGCTGATGTCTTTAGATCCTAGATTTTCGTTTACTATTTTACATAGGAATTACGGAAAAGATTACCAGAATTTATTGAGTAATGGATTTGCAGAGAGTAATACTAGAAATGAAAAAGGAATTT
>CAXIAX010000070.1:0-14105 GCA_964021785.1 uncultured Flavobacteriales bacterium | reverse complement strand
CCTCTTGCCGAGCATTCTATGTTATCTATAAAGTTGTAGCCATCTTTACCAAGAAACACTTCTTTTAATTTCTCAGCTCCGTTACCAAAGAAATATTTGTTTTCTTTAATATGGTCAAAAGAGTCTTCCTCTATCACATAATTAAACGAGTGAGTGATTTCTTCATTACCAATTCCAAAAACACCACCAAATACTTCCATTCGTCTTGCATCTATCAAAGGAATTTTTACACCTGCTTCAATGTTAGCCATATTCCCTAGGGCTTCTAGCGTATTCACAGCAATCAATGGAATGTCTTTTCCGTAGCAAAATCCTTTTGCCGAAGCAGTACCAATTCTTAATCCGGTATAAGATCCAGGTCCTTCGCTTACTGCAACTGCATTTATGTCATTAAGAGAAAGGTCGTTTCTTTTTAATAAATCAAGAATAGAAAGGTTTAATTTCTCCGAGTGAGAATAACCATCTTCCAATATATCAATGTAATCGATTAGTTCCCCTTTTTTTCCTAGTGCGATTGAACACACTTTTGTAGCTGTTTCTATGTTTAGTATTACTCCCATGATTGTTTTAAGAAAGTATAAAAATAGGGTATTTTAGCATTGTTACCCTCTTTAAGGTTAAAAAAAGTTAAAACAAATTTTTAAAATCTAAATAGATGCTATATTTGTTCAAAATAAAACAATTGTAAAACTATATGAAGTTTATTAAAAACTACTTTCTGGTATTAATCGCAATGGTAATGCTAGTTTCCTGTTCAGAATATGAAAGAGTCTTGAAAGGGGATGACTATGTAAAGAAATACAACATGGCGGTTGATCTATACCAAAAAAAGAAATTTGTGAAAGCAGTTCCTTTGTTTGAAGAATCTATTTCTATTTTTTCTAAACTATCAGAAAAAGGAGAGAAAGCTTATTACTACCTATGCTACTCGCATTATTTCATGCAAGATTATGCCTTGGCTGGATACTATTTCAAAAACTTTACTGTTACTTACCCAACAAGTGAACATACGGAAGAATGTGCATTTATGAGTGCAAACTGTCGTGTTCAATCATCTCCAAAATCATCTTTGGATCAATCCAATACATTAGGGGCAATAAATGAATTGCAGGAGTTTTTGAACAGATATCCAACAACAGAAAGAAAAGATACTTGTAACAAAATAATTGGAGGATTAAGAGGGAAGCTAGAAGCAAAATCATTTGAAAGTGCAAAGTTGTATTATCACATGGAAGATTATGCATCAGCAACTGTTTCTTTCACCAATATGTTGTCGGATTATCCTGATACAGATTTGAGGGAAGAAGTACTATATTTGATTGTAAAATCAAATTATAACTTAGCAATTAATAGTGTTGCATCAAAAAAAGTGGAAAGATTTGAGGAAACTATTAAATCTTATACTAAATTTGTAGATAATTTTCCTAAGAGTAATCAAATTTCCGAAATTGAAAACATGTATAAAGTGTCTCAATTGGAATTGAATAAAATAAAAAAGTAAGTCGAATGAACTACAAACAAACAACAGCAGAGAAGGATACAATCACTAGAAATACAGCTGATTTAGAGGCGATTAGTAGTAATATTTATGAATCATTAAATATTATTAGTAAAAGAGCAGATCAAATTACTGTTGAAATTAAAGAAGAATTATCTCAAAAATTGGAAGCATTTGCTTTGCCAAGTGATAATTTGGAAGAGATATTCGAAAATAGAGAACAAATTGAAATCTCTAAATTTTACGAAAAATTACCAAAACCAGTAGCTATTGCTTTAGAAGAATACTTAGCAGAAAAAGTAACTAAAGTAGTGAAGAAGGAAGAGGAATCTGAAGAAGTATAATAAAACCCACATCATGTTACAAGGTAAGAATGTAGTGTTAGCAGTTACAGGAAGTATTGCTGCCTATAAATCTGCCTTAATTGTTCGTCTTTTAATAAAAGAAGGAGCAAATGTAAAAGTAGTAATGACAAAATCTGCAATAGATTTTATTACTCCTCTTACTTTATCAACTTTGGCAAAATCGGAAGTATATTCCGATTTTACATCTAATAAGGACAAAGGAACCTGGAACAATCATGTTGATCTAGGACTTTGGGCTGATTATATGTTAGTTGCTCCGGCAACAGCCAATACTTTATCCAAAATGGCTAGTGGAGAAGTAGATAACTTTATGATGGCAGTCTATTTGTCTGCAAAATGCCCCGTATTTATCGCTCCAGCAATGGATTTAGATATGTACAAACATCAATCTACAAAAGATAATATTGAGAAGTTAACATCTTTTGGAAATACAATTATATATCCAGAAAGTGGAGAATTGGCCAGTGGGCTTGAAGGGGAAGGCCGATTGGCAGAACCTGAGCATATTATCAATTTTTTAAATTCTTATATTAAATCGTCTCAACCTTTATTTGGTAAAAAAGTATTGATTTCTGCAGGTCCTACTCATGAAGCACTTGATCCCGTAAGGTATTTGGGAAATAGATCTACAGGAAAAATGGGATATGCACTTGCTAAGCAAGCGCATGAAATGGGAGCGGAGGTTACCTTAATAAGTGGTCCTGTTGCCTTAGAAAATCCAAACAAAGGAATAGAAAGAATCTTTATTACATCTGCAGAAGACTTATTTCTGGCAATGAATGAAAATTTTGACCAGGCTGAAATTGTAATAATGGCTGCTGCAGTAGCAGATTATACACCTGCCACGGTTTCTGAATCTAAGATGAAAAAGAAAGACGGAGAGTTGATGATAGAATTAAAAAGAACAAAAGATATATTGTTGGCTTTAAGCGAAAAGAAAAAAAATCAGTTTGTAGTTGGGTTTGCTTTAGAGACTAACAATGAACTAGAGAATGCAATTAGAAAGCGAAAGAAAAAAGGGCTGGATTTAATTGTATTGAACTCCCTAAATGACAAAGGGGCTGGATTTGCTCATAACACGAATAAGATCTCTATAATTGGTAAAGACAATAATATTACTAAATTTGAGTTAAAGTCAAAGCAAGAAGTTGCGAAAGATATACTTACCCAAATCATTAAAGAGACAAAATAGTTCATGAATAAATTAGTAATCACGTTTTTAGCTTTAGTAATTAGTTTTTCTTCATTAGCACAAGAACTTAGATGCCAAGTAGATATACTTGCGCCTACCCTAAAGAGTGATGCCGAAAACACTCAAATTCTGGAAAGCCTTCAAAAAACTATTTATAGTTTTATGAATAATACCAAGTGGACTTCAGAAGTGTTTAAAGGACATGAGAAAATAGAAACAAGTATTTTAATAACCATCAATAATAGAAGTGGAAATTCATTTGAAGCAAAAATTCAAGTATCTTCAAGAAGACCAATTTTTAATACAAATTACAATTCTACTATAGTAAGTACGTTAGATAATTCGTTTGATTTTGTTTATCAATTAAATGCACCAATTTTATTTACTCCAGGTTCTTATACCAATAATTTATCTTCGGTATTGGCATATTACGCCAATTATATCATTGGAATGGATTATGATACTTACAGTTTAGAAGGGGGAACAAAATATTTGTTAAAAGCTCAAGAAATTGTAAATAATGCCCAATCATCTGGAAGAACAGGTTGGTCGTCTAGTGGAAAAATTAATAATAGATATTGGATAATTGAAAACATATTGAATGCTCAATTCAAGGGGATGAGAAAGTGTTCTTATGAATACCATAGATTAGGATTAGATATTGCTGCTGAAAATGATAAGGAAGGAGTTACTAATGTAACAAAAGCTTTGGTGTACTTGCAACAAGTGCATGAAAATAAGCCGGGTTCAGCAAATATGAAATTGTTTTTTGTAGCAAAAGTAGATGAAATAGTAAATGTTTATTCCGAAGCAGATAATGTAAATAAACAGACTATATTTAATCTTGTAAGAAGATTAGATCCTAGTAATATTCAGAAATATCAAGGGATTTTAAAGCAAAGGTAATTTGCTAAATATCTTTTTCGTTTTATCCCCACATAATAGTTAACAACTCGCACTTTTCTTTTAAGCAAAATTAGGAAGTAATCTTATCTTTGTATTATGGAAGAAATGATACTTATACTTGATTTTGGATCTCAATATACGCAACTAATTGCTAGGAGATTAAGAGAACTAAATGTGTATTGCGAAATACACCCTTATACAAACATCCCTAAAATACAGGATAATATGATAGGAGTAATTCTATCTGGTAGTCCGTTTTCGGTAAGAAGCGAAGATGCGCCAAATCCTGATTTAAGCCAATTTAGAAATAAATTGCCTCTTTTAGGTGTTTGTTATGGAGCACAATTTTTAGCACAAAAAAATGGAGGTTCTGTAATGCCATCAGAAACTAGAGAATATGGAAGGGCAAATCTTGCTTACATAAATCAAGATTGTGAATTGGTAAAAGGAATGACAGATGGATCTCAGGTGTGGATGTCGCATGGAGATACAATAAAAGAATTACCAGATAATTTTGAAATTATCTCAAGTACCAATGATGTTGCAGTAGCAGGATATGAGGTGAAAGGAGAAAGAACTTATGGTATTCAGTTTCACCCAGAAGTATATCACTCTACAGAAGGAGCAATATTATTGAAAAACTTTGTTGTAGGTATTTGTGGATCAAAACAAGATTGGACACCAGATGCTTTTGTAGAAACTACAGTAGCAGAATTACAAGCTAAAATAGGAGATGAAAAAGTAATCTTAGGATTATCTGGAGGAGTAGATTCTTCGGTATCGGCTATGTTATTGCACAAAGCGATAGGTAAAAACCTTCACTGTATCTTTGTAGATAACGGATTGCTAAGAAAAAACGAATTTGAACAAGTATTGAAAGATTACGAGCATTTAGGTTTAAATGTGAAAGGAGTAGATGCTTCAGAGTTATTTTATAAAGAATTAGCTGGATTAACAGATCCAGAATTGAAAAGAAAAGCTATTGGTAAAGTTTTTGTAGATGTATTTGACATAGAGTCGAAAAAAGTGGAAGGAGCGACTTGGCTAGCACAAGGAACAATCTACCCAGATGTGATAGAATCGATCTCTACAGGAGGACCTTCTCAAACGATTAAATCTCACCATAACGTGGGAGGATTACCAGATTACATGAAGCTGAAAGTGGTAGAACCATTGAGAGCTCTGTTTAAAGATGAAGTAAGAAGAGTAGGTAAATCTATAGGAATGTCGCCCGCTTTATTGGGAAGACATCCATTTCCCGGTCCTGGATTAGGAATTAGAATATTGGGAGATGTAACTGCTGAGAAAGTAAGAATATTACAAGAAGTAGATCATATCTTTATTCAAGGATTGAAAGACTCTAATTTATATGATGATGTATGGCAAGCAGGAGTTATGTTATTGCCAGTGCAATCTGTAGGTGTTATGGGAGACGAAAGAACCTATGAAAATGCAGTAGCATTGAGGGCAGTAAGTTCTACAGATGGAATGACAGCAGATTGGTGTCACTTGCCTTATGAGTTTTTGGCTAAGGTATCTAACGATATCATCAATAAAGTAAAAGGGATTAATAGAGTTACTTATGATATAAGTTCAAAACCACCAGCAACTATTGAGTGGGAATAAAATTTATTAAGAATTAAAACGTATACATACCATGAAAAATATATTAACCGCAGCACTTATTTTATTGTCTGTTTCACTTTTTTCTCAAGATAGAAGAGAAATGATTGATGGAGAGGAGTTCATTATCCATACAGTAAAACAAAATGAAACTTTGTATGGGATTACGAAAAAATATAACGTATCCAAAAAAGACCTAAGAAGTTCTAATGCAGGATTGTTATTATTTATAAAAACGGATCAAGAGATTAGAGTTCCTGTTCCTGTAGAGGAAAGAACAATTCATATTGTAAAGAAAGGTGAGACTTTATATGGAATTGCTAAGCAATACAAATTGACAATGGAACAATTGGTATTATTAAATCCTAAAAAAGCAATTAGCTTGCAAGTGGGAGATCAATTGATTTTGAAAAAAAATGCAAAGGCTCCGGTATATGAAAAAGTAAAGGTAAATGGACATGAGAAAACTCAGCCAGAAATAGAAAGTAAACCAGAAATAGAAAAGGCAACAGAGGTAAAAGAAAAAGTAGAAGCAAAAAGGGTTGAATTTACAAAAGGAAATGGAGATATACATACAGTAGAAAAAGGAGAAACGCTTTATGCTATCGCAAGAAAATACAACTTATCAGTAACGCAATTACTGGAATTAAATCCTCAAATTAATGACAACTTAATTTCTATAGGCGATAAATTAAATATCCCAACTCAAAAAGTAGAAGAGAAGAGTCCTGAATTGGTCCCGAATAATACAACTAAACAAGTTGAATATAAAGTAGAAAGAGGAGAAACTCTGTACGGAATCTCTAAAAAGTTTAATACAACTGTTGAGGAAATAACAAAAATAAACCCATCCATTACTTCGCTTAAAGAAGGGGATGTACTTAAAATTAATGTTCCTAAAAAAGGAGTAGAAGAAATAAAAATAGATTTAGGGAATCCTAATTCTACTGACAGTGTTGATTTTGATAAAGTAAATAAAATTAACCCATTGAAGGAAAAATTGAATGACATGGTAAAGAAAGATTCTTATACTATCTCTATGTTTTTACCCTTAATGTTGGATCAAAATGACAGAACACCTGTAGAGCCAAACAAACCAAAGAAAATTAATCCATTGACAGAGATGTCTACACATTTTTACCAAGGAGCAATGATGGCTTTTGATACAGTAAAAACATCAGGTGTTTCAATAGATTTGAATGTATATGATTCTGAAAAAGATACGAATACAATTGGAAAACTATTGAGAACGCAAAAAGTAAAATCATCAGATTTGATAATAGGCCCTTTTTACGAAAAACCTTACGGACAAGTAGCTAATTTCTCTAAAGAGAATAAAATTCAAGCAATTTGCCCAGTAAGTCAAAGTAATAAGATTTTGTTTAATAATCAATATGTAACGGAGTTACAAACTTCTTTACCTACTCAATTAAATCATTTGGCACACTACATTGCTAATAATAGAAATACAGAAAATGTAATTTGTGTATCAGGTAAAACAAAGAAAGACAAGTACCTATCGGCTATGTTTGCAGATAGTTATAATCAATATATAGGAAATAAAACAAATAATTATAGAAGTAAAGTAAATGAATACAACATGACCTCATTTTCTTCTATGAGTGGGTTTGACACTAAATTAGTGAAAGGAAAAAAGAACATCATTGTTATCCCATTTACTGAAGAAGGAATGGCTTCTTCATTTTTTACTCAGCTTAATATAATGATGACAAGAAGTAGAATGAAAGGATACGAAGTGGAAGTGTATGCTTTGGAGAATTTTATGGAATACGATAACATTAATGTAGATCTTAAAATGAAATACAATTTACATGTAACTTCATCATCATTCATAGATTATAAAGATGAAAACGTAAAGAGTTTTGTGAAAAACTACAGAGCAAAATATGGGACAGAGCCAACAAAATATGCATTTGTAGGATATGATGTTGCCTTTTATCATGCAATTGCAATGAGTAATTACGGAAGAAATTTTCCAGCTTACTATGGACAAATTCAAGTTCCTTTGTTGCAGTCTACTTACCAGTTGAAAAGAACAGACGATACAAGTGGTTTTGAAAACCAAGCAGTATTTATCTTACAATATAAAGAGTACGAATTAGTAAAAGTGAATTAATTATTTTAACAATTACTTGGTGATAGATTCATCTGTATTGTTAATAATTTGATGAATTCAAAAAAGGATTAATACTTATCTTTGGAAGTAAAGCAAAAAAAAAATGAAAGCAACATATTTTGGTCACGGGTGTTTTTTATTGAAAGTAGCGGGAAAATCATTTTTGATAGATCCGTTTATTTCGCCAAATGAATTGGCTAAAGATATAGATGTAGACGCAATAGAAGCGGATTACATCTTATTAACTCATGGACATGAAGATCATGTGGCAGATGTAGAATCAATAGCGAAAAGAACAAATGCAGTAGTAATAGCTAATTTTGAAATTGGAAATTGGTTTGAGAAAAAGGGAGTAACGAATAACTTCAAAATGAATATTGGAGGTGTTTATAGAACAGATACATTTGCAATAAAAATGGTATCGGCAGTTCACTCTAGTTCTATGCCAGATGGCAGTTATGGAGGGTTAGCGGCAGGATTTATTATTGCTTACGTAGAAGATGATGTGGACAAAGTGATATACTTTGCAGGAGATACAGCATTGCACAAAGATATGGAGTTGATACAAGATGAATTTGGTTTTGTAGACTTTGCATTTTTACCAATAGGAGATGTATTCACAATGGGAATAGATGATGCAGTAGAAGCAGCATATATGGTAAACGCAGACAGTGTAATTCCTATGCACTACGATACTTTTGAACCTATACAAATAGACATGGAAGTAGCGAAAGAGGAATTTGAAGAATTTAGATTTGAGGTATTTAGTATTGGAGAAGAAAAAGAATTAATATAATTTATGGCAAAAATAATTGCAATAGCAAATCAAAAAGGGGGAGTTGGAAAAACAACATCCGCTATTAACCTATCAGCTAGTTTAGGTGTTTTGGAGAAGAAAGTATTGTTGGTGGATTCGGATCCGCAAGCAAATTCTACCTCGGGACTTGGACATGATCCAAAAAATGTGAAAGCAAGTATATACGATTGCTTCATAAATGAAGTAGATTGTCATGATATAATATTAAAAACAGAAACTCCTTTTGTAGATATTTTACCTGCAAATATTGATTTGGTTGGTGCAGAGATAGAAATGATAAATCTGCCAAATAGAGAGTATATGTTGAAAGCTTCTCTTGAAAAATTGAGAGATGATTACGACTTTATTATTATAGATTGTTCACCTTCTTTGGGTTTAATTACAATTAACTCATTAGTAGCTGCAGATTCAGTTATCATTCCGGTTCAATGCGAATATTTTGCATTGGAAGGTTTAGGGAAGTTGTTGAACACAATAAAAATTGTACAAAACAAGTTAAACAAAGACCTAGAAATTGAAGGTATTTTATTGACTATGTATGATTCAAGATTAAATTTATCGAACCAAGTGGTGGATGAAGTAAAAACCCATTTTCAGCAGATAGTATTTGATACTATAATTCATAGAAACACTAGGTTAGGAGAAGCTCCAAGTTATGGAGAATCTGTAATTATGATGGATGCAACAAGTAAAGGAGCAATTAATTATTTGAATCTTGCAAAAGAAGTATTACAGAAAAACGATTTGACAAAAATAAAATCAGAAGATAAGATTATTAACTAATGGCAAAGAAAAAAAGTGGTTTAGGAAAAGGGCTAGGTGCTTTATTGGAGAATTCTGAAACAGATATTACTTCAAGCACACCTTCTGTCAATGCACCTTCAGTAGGTTCTGTATCAAAGATTAGTGTAGAAAATATTGAAGCAAACCCGTTTCAGCCAAGAACCGAGTTTGAAAAAGAAGCCTTAGTTGATTTAGCAAATTCTATAAAAGAACATGGAATAATTCAACCTATTACCGTTCGTAAATTAGGATACGATAAGTATCAACTTATCTCAGGAGAAAGAAGATTTAGAGCTTCACAAATTGTAGGACTTACAGAGGTTCCGGCTTACATTAGAATTGCTAATGACCAAGCAATGCTAGAAATGGCAATTGTAGAAAATATTCAAAGGCAAGATCTAAACCCAGTAGAGGTTGCAATTAGTTTTAAAAGACTGATAGAAGAATGTGAATTAACCCAAGAGGAACTAGGAGAGAAGGTGAGTAAAAACAGATCTACTGTTACCAACTACCTGCGTTTATTGAAGCTTCCAGATGTAATTCAATTGGCATTGTCCAATAAAATACTTTCTATGGGTCACGCAAGAGCCTTATTAGGGATAGAAAACGAGACTGCTCTGATTAAATCTTACAGAAAAGTAATAGACGAAGGTCTTTCTGTAAGAAAAACAGAAGAGTTGGTGAAAGCAATGAATGAAACGAAGGCGAAACCTGCGTCTAAACCAACTCGTTACTCACTATCTTACGAAGAGCAAAAAATGCGTGATGATTTGTCGCAGCAATTTGATACAAAAGTTGCTATTGCTAAAACAAATAAAGGAAATGGTAAAATCTCTATTCCGTTTAAAGATCATTCTCATTTAAGAAAAATACTTGACTTATTAAATGAGTAAACTTAAATTTCACATAGCAGTAAAATCAATCCTTGTAATTTGTACAGTTATTTGCATGGCAAATAATGGGCAAAGTCAAAATGATAAAGCTCTTACAGAACCAGTTCACTCACCTAGAAAAGCTACAATTTATGCCATAGTTTTACCAGGATTAGGGCATGTTTATAATAAGAAATATTGGAAATTACCTATTGTATATGGAGCTATTGGAGGTTGTCTTACTGCCGCAATTATCAATAATAATGAATATACTGCATCCAAAGATGAATTGTTGTTTAGAAAACACAATAGTCGTAATTTAAATTCGGACTACAATAATTACACAGACGCTCAGTTATTAGAGTTGACCAATTACAGCAGAAAATGGAGAGATAACATGATTATCTTTACTAGTGTTGCTTATATGTTAAGTGTAGTGGATGCAAATGTAGATGCACATTTGTTCAATTTTAATGTGGACGAAAATTTAGCACTTAATGTAATGCCATACACTTATTATTCTAGAGATATTAATGCACCAGTAGCAGGACTAAGTTTTAAATTGAGCTTTAGATAATTCTAAATCTTACTCCTCATCTGTAAGAGGAAGTAAAGAATTTACATGCATAAAATCACGGGTAAAGCTATAAATACTCATTTTGTGTAATAATCCTTTTTTTACAAGATTGGATTCCACTAAAAATTCTGAAGGTAAAATAATCCCTTCGTAATCATTGTAATTTTTGAAATAAGCAGAACCTGCTATATATTTATTTATGTCTCTTATCGTGTATTCTAATTTCACAATACGTTTAGTTTCCGAGTCTATCCAAATCAAATATTGATCTATATCTTTTTGAGGCTCCACTGTATTCCATGAAGCTAATATCCCCTCACAAAGAATTCCATTTATAGAATCTTGACCAGCATAAGCTATTGAGGTTGCTTCTTGAATTCTATTAGGAAACTCAATAAAATATTGATAAGTTGGTACCCAAAACTGCACATCTTTATCTACTGTTCGCATGATATCCAAATCATAAATAGTATAAGCTTGATTGTCTTGCATTCCCCAAGTGTACCCTTTGTCTCGTCCGCTCAATATTTCAATTTGCCCGTTAGAAGTATTAGGAATATAACTAAGAGCAAGCGAAGTACTTTTACTTTTAAAAGGATTTCCTTGTTGACCAATGAACCCGTAAAATTCCTCCCCAAAGTTAACCGTATAAGTTTTTATGTCTTTCCAATTTTCTATGCCGTGAGCAATCCCCATTTCGGTCATTAATTGCTTAGCCTTAACTTCAGAATTATTTTCTACGTTTAGTTCAGTAGTAAGGTCGGATAGTTTAAAAACATTGAGACAACTAGATAGAAGTATTGTGGCCAATACAATAGATAAGTATTTTATTTTAAAAATAGGAGAGAGGTAATTCATTTATTATTTTGTATTTATCCTTTTAGTTTTTGTTTTCATCCTTGATAGGAGTTTCTTCGATTAATTCAATTTCCTCCATAGATTCTGTTTCATTCTCTTTCAATTCCTTTTTCAACTGCTCCTCTTTTATTTGTTGTAATACAAATTCTAGTTCGGTATCTATTCCCTTTTTCCTGTGTTCTATAGTTGGTAAAATAGTGAAGTCAGGAATTACTCCAAATCCATCAGGAGTTTCTGTGTAAGGCGCTCTAATCATACCCAATCCAAACTGTACCTTTAGTTTAGAGTTTGGTAAGGTGATTGGTTTAAAAACACCAGCCACAGTTCCGTTAAATGTTCCTCCAGTTTCCTCTCCCACAATAATAGCTCTTTCCGACCCTTGTAAGTTGGTAGAGATAATAGAAGATGCAGAAAATGAGTTTCCATTTATCAATACATAAACTTTTCCTTTAAATGCATTAGCAAAAGGTTGAGTAGGCTTACTAGCTTTCATGGTATGATATACAATTCCATCTTTCTTTTTAGAAGTAACTTGCTCATAAGTGAATAAAAATGGAGTAGCAATAGTTTTTAATACAACAAATAAAGCATTGTTATTAGAACTCCAAATAGATTTTGTTCTAGGAATTCTTGTTTTACTTTCCATCTCTGTCATGGTAATAAACTCATCTTTGGCTAAGTATTGCATCAAATAATGAATTTCTGCAAGTCTACCACCCAAGTTGTCTCTCAAGTCTATTACTATAGAAGTGCAACCTGCTGTATCTATTTCGGCAAAAAACTCATCATATAAGTTTTTGTAAGGACCATTCATAAATCCTCTAATCTTCAAATAAGCCACACTAGAGTCTTTCAAATATTTGTAATCTCTAGTAAAAGTTTTGGTCTTAGCACTATATCCTCTTATTGTATTGTAAAGGTTTTTGGCTTTTTTTTCTTTTTTAATTCTAGATTTAGCTGTGTCGCTTAAGTTTTCTAATTCCAATTCTTTCAATGAATCCTTCTTTTCTACAGGTTTTTCCATTCTGTAAAAAGTAGTATCGAATATAGAATCGTTCATTTTTAGTTTCAATGTAACAGAGTCTAGAGTAGGATTTTCTATTTGATAATAAGACTTCAGCATCAATCCTTTTCTTCTTTCAATAAAAGTGGTGTTGAAACCATCACTAGATCTCAAAGTATTGTATTTTGAAATCAAATCGTTTACCTCCCAATTGTCTATTTGAAGTAATTCGGCATTTTGTAATCCTTTTACAGAATCATAAATATCCCCAATAATTACTTTTCCTTCTACGTTTTCAAAATTTAATAAACTGAACTTTGTTGTAGTTTTGTTTAGTTCCTTCTTTTCGTCTTTCTCGTAACGATCCATTGGATATCCTACCGAATTATGGCCTTGTCTAATTTCTGACACCAAAGGAGAAAGGATAAAATAGAACTCCTTGCTCGTTAGTGGTTGAGTAATAGTATTCTTTACACTATCAATCTTAAAATCTAGTTTTTCTTTACTGATAAACCAATACAAACTAGGATGAAGCTTTTCTATTTTCTTAAAAGTATAATCAATATCCTTGTGCATTTCTGCTACAGAATGCTTGCTATTTATGGTTTTGTTGTATTTCTTAACGGAGTTGCAGCTTATGAAACTTAAAGAAAGCAGGATTGTAAAAAGGAAATTTACTTTATTCATTCTAATTTTTTTATTTATCAAAAATAGGAATATCTTTAAGATATTAATCCAATAATTGTTGGGAGTACTGTAGTAAGACTATTAACTTTGGTAAAAGTTACTTTATTTTATAAAAATACGAAAAAATATATACAACACTATGAAAATTGCTTTGTTAGGATACGGGAAAATGGGAAAGGAAATTGAAAAGATTGCAATTAAAAAAGGGCATACTATAGGATTGAAAGTGACTTCAGAAAATGCTGAGTTTTCTCCTTCAGAATTACTTGGAATTGATGTAGCTATAGAATTTAGTCGTCCAGAGTATGCTGTATCTAATATAAAAAAATGTTTTGATGCCAATGTGCCAGTTGTGGTAGGAACTACAGGGTGGTACGAGTATTTAGAAGAAATAGAAACTTTGTGTGTAGCAAGAAACCAAACTTTGCTTTATGCAACCAATTTCAGTATTGGGGTTAATTTGTTTTTCAAATTGAATACACAATTAGCTCAATTGATGAATAAATACCCAGAATATAAAGTAGAAGTAGAGGAAATTCATCACACACAAAAACTAGATGCACCAAGTGGAACAGGGATTTCTCTTGCCGAACAAATTATCGAAAACAATAACTTGAAAGAGAATTGGGTAAACGATAATTCGAACAAAGAGAATGAATTGGAAATTATATCTAAAAGAGAAGATAAAGTGCCAGGAACGCATTCTGTTTACTACAAAAGTGAGGTAGACGAGATTGAAATAAAGCACACAGCACACAGCAGAAGTGGATTTGCCAATGGTGCTTTG
>CAXIAX010000069.1:0-14148 GCA_964021785.1 uncultured Flavobacteriales bacterium | reverse complement strand
CCAATAGATGCAGGAAAACTAGTCTTATCTCCTACTCGTACTTATGCTCCAATCATCAAAAAAATATTGGACAATCACAGAAACCAAATCAATGGAATGATTCATTGTAGTGGTGGTGCACAAACTAAAGTATTACATTTTTGTGATAATGTGCATATAGTAAAAGATAATATGTTTGAATTACCTCCACTTTTCAAATTAATCCAAGCAGAATCTGGAACAACTTGGGAAGAAATGTATAAGGTATTTAACATGGGACATAGAATGGAATTATACGTTCCTGAAGATGTTGCACAATCTATCATTGATATTTCTACATCTTTTGGAGTAGAAGCTAAAATAATAGGAAGAGTTGAAAGTTTTGACTCAAAAGAAAACTCGAAACAATTGACAATAAAGTCTGAATTTGGAGAATTCATTTACAATAAATAGTTCTCGATACAATTCCAAGAAATCGGAATTACTCGAACTGACAAAAAAATAAAAGAACTGAATTGGTAAAAAGTCTTGCGACTAAATACTAATGACTAAATACTAAGACTATGTCTAACATAATTGGAAAACTAGAATTAATAAAGGAAAGGTGGGAAGAGATTGGGAAGAAGATAATTGATCCTGAGATTATTTCTGACATGAAGCAATATGTAAAACTTACCAAAGAATACAGTGATTTGGAAGAAGTAGTAAAAGCTTTAGACAAATTGAAAAGTTTGAATTCGAATATAGAATCAAACAAAGAAATCATCAAAACCGAAACAGACCCTGATTTTGTAGAAATGGCAAAAGAAGAATTATCTGATTGCGAAAGCCAATTAGAGGTTTTGAATGAAGAAATTAAACTTCTTTTAATACCAAAAGACCCGGAAGACTCTAAAAACGTAGTAGTTGAGATTAGAGCTGGAGCTGGAGGAGATGAAGCCAGTATTTTTGCAGGAGATTTATATAGAATGTATACGAAATATGCTGCCACAAAAAAATGGCAAGTAGAAATAGTAGATACGGCAGACGGAACAAACGGAGGATTTAAGGAAGTAATTTTTGAGATTTCGGGAGCTGATGTTTACGGAGAAATGAAATACGAATCTGGAGTGCACAGGGTACAAAGAGTTCCGCAAACAGAAACGCAAGGAAGGGTTCATACTTCTGCGGCTTCTGTAATTGTATTGCCAGAAGCAGAAGAATTTGACATTGAAATTAAAAAAGCAGACTTAAGAGTGGATTCTTATTGTTCATCAGGACCTGGAGGACAATCGGTAAACACTACCTACTCTGCCATAAGATTAACACACATACCAACAGGTGTTGTTGCACAATGTCAGGATCAAAAATCTAAACTTAAAAATTACGACAAAGCACTTTCTGTATTGCGTTCACGTGTATATGAAATAGAATTACAAAAGAAATTGGCAAATGATGCATCTACAAGAAAATCATTAGTTTCTTCTAGTGACCGTTCTGCAAAAATTAGAACTTACAATTACGCACAAGGTAGAGTTACAGACCACAGAATTAATTTAACACTATACAACCTTTCTAATATTATAGATGGAGATATTTCTGATATATCTGAAGCATTGAAAATGGCAGACATGGCCGAAAGAATGAAGGAAGGAGCTGAAGCTTAGGAGATATTATATTTTCAGATAATAGATATTAGACTTTTTTATAAAAAAATTAACTATTGCAATAATGAATTACCAAGAATTAGTAACTCAAATAAAAAAGAAAAAATCATTCCTATGTGTAGGATTGGATACTGATTTAGCTAAAATACCAGCTCATTTATTGGAAACTGAAGATCCTATTTTTGAGTTTAACAAAAGAATAATAGATGCTACCCAAGATTTTTGTGTAGCCTACAAGCCAAATATTGCATTTTACGAAATGCTTGGCGCAAAAGGATGGGAAAGCCTTCAGAAAACGATTGATTACATCCCAAAAGATATATTTACCATTGCAGATGCAAAAAGAGGAGATATTGGAAACACAAGTTTGTATTATGCCAATACTTTTTTCGATACTTATAATTTTGACTCGGTAACGGTCGCTCCTTACATGGGAAGCGACTCAGTAAAACCTTATTTGAACCACAAAGATAAATGGGCAATTGTACTAGCTTTAACTTCTAATGAAGGTGCAAATGATTTTGAATTGCAAGAATTAAAATCAGGAGAATATGTTTTTGAAAAAGTATTAAAAACATCTAGCCAATGGGGAACGAACGAAAACACTATGTATGTAGTGGGTGCTACTCGTCCACAAATGCTAGAAAAAATAAGAAACATTGTTCCTCATCATTTTCTTTTAGTCCCAGGAGTGGGTGCACAAGGAGGAAGTTTATCCGAAGTAGTAAAATACGGAATGAACAAAGATTGTGGATTATTAGTAAACTCTTCGAGAGGAATTATATATGCCGGAAACGGAAAAGACTTTGATGCAAAAGCAGGAGAAAAAGCCAAAGCAATTCAGCAGGAAATGGCAGAATTAATGGAAACTTCTTTCTAAAAAACAAACACTATGAATATTACTTTATTTGACGGAATTTATCACACCAATTTACTTCCATTAACTTACACAAAACCAGTTTCGGAATTAAGAGTGGGAATACTGACGATAAAAGAAAAATGGGAACATTATATCGAAAATCCTATTCAAGTAAAAACTCAAGATTATTTATCGAAGAAATTTGGTGGAGAAATAGTTGAAAACTCTATGGGAATAAACGGTTCTGTTTTACCCAATGATGATTTGATGAGCAGTTTATTGGAATTGAAAAACAATCAAATCTTAACCAAAAAAGGGAATGTAATTGCTATTAACCCTTTACCAACTAGCTCAGAAAATTTAGGAGAAATCTTAAGTACTTATAAAAAAGTAGAAACGAAAGCTAATTTTCTTCAAATAGAAAATGTATGGGATATTTTTAAATTAAATGACCAAGCTTTGAGAGAAGACATGGCTTTGATAAAAGATTCTAAAACTTTTGTTACTCCATCTGCTACCAACCAAATATTGGGAGACGAAGTATATATTGAAGAAGGTGCAAAAGTAGAATGTGCAATATTGAACTCTACTACTGGTCCAATTTACATTGCTAAAGATGCTGAAGTTATGGAAGGAGCAATTCTTCGTGGGCCTATTGCTCTATGCGAAAATGGAGTAATAAAAATGGGAGCAAAAATATACGGAGCTACAACCATAGGACCATATTCTAAAGTAGGTGGTGAATTAAACAACTGTGTAATTCAAGCTTATTCCAACAAAGGTCATGACGGATTCTTAGGAAATGCAGTTTTAGGAGAATGGTGTAATTTAGGAGCAGACACAAATAACTCTAACCTTAAAAACAACTACCAACCCGTAGAAGTTTACAATTATACAGAAGAAAAATACGTAGATACAGAATTACAATTTTGTGGATTAATAATGGGAGATCATTCTAAATCTGCAATTAATACAATGTTTAATACAGGAACTGTAGTTGGAGTTAGTGCTAATATTTATGGCGCAGATTTTCCTTCTAAATTTATTCCATCATACTCTTGGGGAGGAAGAAAACCTTTAGAATATAAGTTTGAAAAAGCTATGGACACAGCAAAACGTGTTATGGAAAGAAGAAACATTGCTCTTACCGAAGATGATTTAGAAATCTTACAAACGGTTTGGGATAACAGTAAAAAGTTTAGAAAGTAAAACCTTCTTTTGGTATCTTCGGGATTAAACAAGTTTAATCCCATGAATAAACCACATTATTTATTAATTCTTACCTATCTATTTTTTTCGTTAGAATCATTTTCGCAAGATTTTATTTCTAATCAAGAACAACCTCTTCCTACACCTATCTCAAATAATGCAGTAACAGGCGGATTATTGAACGGAATACCTCATCTTTATTCATTTACAGGAATAGATTCCTTAAAGAATTTTAGAGGAATTGGCCTTAAAGCATTTCGATACAACACTTCTACTCAAATTTGGGACACCATACCTGATGTTCCCGACAACAGAGGAAAAGTAGCTGCTGGAGCAAGTACCATTGATAGTATTATTTATATAATGGGAGGCTACCATGTAGACAACAGAGGTAATGAAGTATCTTCTAATAAAAATCACAGATATAACATTAACACCAACTCTTATTTGAGTGATGGCGCAGTAATTCCCGTAGCAATAGATGATCATGTGCAAGCTGTATGGAAAGACAGTTTAATTTTTCTTGTAACGGGATGGAGCAATACCGGAAACGTACCCAATGTTCAAATTTACAACCCAACTACCAACACATGGACGGCAGGAACTTCTACACCCAATACACATAGCTACAAATCCTTTGGGGCTTCAGGAACCATTGTAGGAAATACGATTTATTACTTTGGAGGAGCCAGTGGTGCATCTGGATTTAATTGTCAGAATATATTAAGAGTTGGAGAAATAGATCCGTCCAACCCAATTAACATCACTTGGAGCGACAGTATTATCGACCCTACTCTATTCTGTTACCGTGCAGCTTGCGTTTCGACATCTACAGGGATAAATTGGCTTGGTGGCTCTGCAATTACCTATAACTATAATGGAATCGCTTATAACGGCACCGGTGGAGTTCCTGCAACAAACCAAAACATCTATTACAACCCTTCCGATTCTACTTTGAATAATAAATACATCTATGGAGATTCATTACCAATGGATATTAGAGGTGTGGCCGATTTTGGCAACACGAAGTACATTGTTGGAGGTATGGTTGGAAATCAACAGGTAACGAAAAAAGTATGGAAATTAAGTTTTCAGCCGGTAGGAATTGAACAACTAGAAGTAAATAAATTTTCATGTTTTCCAAACCCCACCAATGACCTACTAACACTCAGTTTTGAGAACAAAGGAGTAAAGAAAATTAGAATAATTAATAATTTAGGACAAACTGTTTTGGAAACTATTAGTTTAAAACAAGAAAAAGTTGTTTCTTTGTCGAGATTACAAAAGGGAATGTATTTTATTTCTGTGGTATTTGAAAACGATAAAAATTTAATTAAAAAAATTATTGTCAATTAGTGCTAGAATTAAAAAAGTATTGTATATTTGCAGTCCTATAAAAAAAGAGAGTTATGAAAATCAGAGTAGCAAAAAAAATAGTTAAGAATCAAGAGAATTTAAACTATAACAAAGGACAAGTAGAAAAAGCGGTAAAAGTTGTAGACAAGTACAGCAAGAACGCTCCAAAATAATTTAAGGCATAGCGCGGGATAGAGCAGTTGGTAGCTCGTTGGGCTCATAACCCAAAGGTCGTCAGTTCGAGTCTGGCTCCCGCTACTTTTGAAAAAGACCACTAATTTCTATTAGTGGTCTTTTTACGTATACGATAGTTATGTTTAAAGTTTACATATTATACAGCCCTAGCTTCAACAAAATCTATATCGGATTCACTTCCGACTTAGACAATAGAATCTTATCGCACAATAAATTAGCAACAAAAGGTCATACAATTAAATACAGACCATGGGTAGTTGCATTTTATGAAGATTTTGAAACTAAGGCACAAGCAATGAAAAGGGAAAAACAACTCAAAACATCTAGGGGAAGACAATTTGTTTGGGATAAAATTGAGCAACTTGGGCTCATATCCGTCAGCTGACGGACGGCAGTTCTCAGTCAGCTGACTGAACAGCTACTTTTGAAAAAGACCACTAATTTCTATTAGTGGTCTTTTTACGTATACGATAGTTTCGTGAAAATTATATTAATAACCCTTCTCTCCTTACAAAAACTTATATCCATAAGAATGAATTGAACCGGATTAATAATTAATTTATTTCTGAAGATTAAAAGAGAATCCCAAAAAAAAATTCCTTGCTTTAAATCAAAACAAGGAATCTACATTAAGTACTAATGAAATTAGTGGTCTTCTCCGCAATGTACGGTATATGTAACCCCATCTTCAGTATATCCATTTGCCTCTAACGACACAATATCGTCTCCACATTTCTCCCCTAACTCCACTTCACCTCCATCTTTATCGTAATGACATTCTTTACACTCTTCCTTTTTACACGAGAATGATAATGCAACTAATAAAACTGCTCCAATAATTGTTTTTCTGTTCATCTTTATTTTATTTTTTGGTTAATATTAAATTTTACTGAGATATAATAATTTCTTCCCGAATTAGGAATCTGATAATTTTTTAAGGTTGATAAATGATCTATGTATTCCTTGTTTAATAAATTTTGAACCCCAACTCCTAGCTCTCCTTTAATTTTATTGAAAGACAAATCGCAGTTTAATCCTGAATGAATTAAGTTGTAACTTTTACTCTTCAACTCAAAAGCTACTGTCCTATTTTGATCTGCAAAAAACTGATGACGCACTGTGAAATTCTTCAATGCTATCACTCTTTCCTTTCTTGGTTTATCAAAATTATAAGTTACTTGAGTTGCTAATCTTGGTTGTGGAATAAAAGAAAGTGGAGTATTCCTTTCCTCATTCTGACCATGAACAAAAGACAAGGTAGACTCTAAATGAAAATCATGTAGAAAATGAGGATGATAATGCAATACAACTTCTCCACCCATTAATATAGCTCTGTCCGATTGATTGTAATAATATACTTGAAATCCATCTACAACAGAATCTACAGGATTTAAATACACATAATTGTTTATGATATTAGCAAATGGATTTATTAAAATGTCTAGGTGTTCGTTTTGATATTTTACTGAAAAATCCAACTGATTCCCGATTTCTGATTGCAAGTTCACATCTCCTATTTCATACCTCTGAGCGGCACTATGCCCTCCTTCGGAGAGTAACTCTGAAACATGCGGATTTCTCACTCCAGAAGACAGATTAACACTAAAAGCAAACTCATTTACAGTATAAGAAGCTCCGGCAGAATAATTGAAACTGGAATAATCAAAATTCCCTACTTGAGAATTGGGTAAATAGATTTTTCTGTTGTCATACCTCACCCCAAACTGATAATTGAACTTGTTTTGCTTACCCGATAAAACTCCAAAAACACCATTATCGAATTGATAATTATTAGGAATTAATTGCTCCTCTGCATTAGCAACATTTTTATTTTGCTGATACATTCCTTGTAATCCTCCTATTATATTTATTTTTTTTGAAAATTGATATTTATACCTGGCATAATATGTTGAAGTATTTAGTTTAACTCCAATATCTGGAATCGTGTACTTTTCATATTCTTCCAATGTATTGAATATTTGACCCAATGTAACTTTAAGGGTACTTTTTCCAAAAAAGAATTGATTATCAAAACTTATTAAATGATTTTGTGATTTTTGAGAAGGTCTCCCCTCCTCTCTCACTTGATTATCCCTTAAAAAAGAAGCAGTAGTAACTAACGTATCGTGAGTATGACCAGGAATTCCTATTGTGTTATTACTGTAATTATAACCTAGTTTTGCTACCCATTTCTTTCTATTATACCCCAAAAGAAACTTAGTTCCTACTCCTTTAAAACGTGAAGACTTTACAAAATCACCTGAAGGAGTTTCATAATCTGCATAACTCTGTTGGTTGGCGAATACATTAAACCTAAAGTTATTTTTACTCATTTTAAAAGTAACCCCATTCTGAATCCCTTTGGTATTAGTTTCAAATCTACTGTATGCACTTGCTTCTATGTTATTGCTATGAGCAAAAGATTCATCTTTTAAATACAAAACTCCACCCAGTGCATCTGAACCATAAAGCAAAGAAGCCGGCCCTTTTATCACCTCCACCTGTCCAATTCCCAATGAAGTTACACCCAAACCGTGATCACTTCCCCATTGTTGGTTCTCTAAACGAACTCCATTAATAAATGAAAGAACTCTTATTCCTGACAAACCTCTTATTACCGGCTTATAAATTCCTTTTCCTGATGATGCGTTATAAACTCCCTCCAAATTTGCTATTGCCTCTCCCAAATTACTACTAGAAATAATATTAAGCTCACTAAGTGGCTTGGATGCAACTGAAGTAATAGAGTAATCTTGAAGAACTCCAGTACCTACAGAAATAACAACTTCATGCAGGTGATAATGTTTTGGTGTTAACCTTATTTCAAGATCATTTTTTTTGGTTTTTTCATCAATTTCAATAATCATCTCCGAATAACCTACAGCACTAATTTTTAGAATACTACCATTAGGAATTTCACTATTAAAAACGAACTTTCCGTTTTCGTCTGTTACAGTTCCTGTCCCAATATTAGACAAGAATAAATTAACGAAAGAGATAGGTTCATTACTTTCATTATCTACTACATATCCCGACACTTGGCCGTATATATTTTGAAAAAATAGTAATGTGATAATTAATGCTAATGTTTTTATCATTTTATGTATTATATTTGCAACAACATTGCAAATATACAAAAACAAATCAATCTGCAACACTGTTGCATTAAAAAATGAGCGACTTACTAAAACATAAATCTATTCGAATTACAGACTTTAGATTAAAAGTGCTAGATGTATTTGAAAAAAACACGAATGCCGTTTCAATAAAAACCATTGAAACAGAGCTCGCAAATTTTGATAGAACTACACTTTTCAGAACACTTAAAACCTTTATAAAAAAAGGATTAATTCATGAAGTTCAATTACCTAATGAAGAAAAAATGCTCGCATTATGTGACGTTACTTGTACAGTAGACGGACATAAACACGAGCATATTCATTTTAAATGTGAAACCTGTAACGAAGTTTTTTGCAAACAACCTGAAGTTAATCCGAACATCTCTATAGATGGCTTTTTAATAAAAAAAGTAGAAATTAACACAACAGGAATTTGTAAAGACTGCTTACTTGCTTAAACCGAGCAATCTTAAATTACTCCTAATTTTTTACCAACCTTAGTAAATGCTTCAATAGCTTTATCTAAATGTTGTTTTTCATGACCTGCAGAGATTTGAACTCTAATTCTTGCAGCTCCTTTTGGCACTACTGGGTAATAAAATCCAATTACATAAATCCCTTCTTTTAGTAATTCATTACTAAAATCTTGAGATAATTTTGCATCATACAACATGATTGGCACAATAGGAGAATCTCCTTCTTTGATATCAAATCCTGCTGCGATTACTTTTTCTTTGAAGTAATTTTTATTGTCTTCCAATTTATCTCTCAATGAAGTATCGTTAGATAAAATATCGAATACTTTGTTGGCTGCACCTACTATTGCTGGAGCCAAAGAGTTTGAAAATAAATAAGGACGAGATCTTTGTCTCAACATATCAATAATTTCTTTTTTACCTGTAGTATAACCTCCCATTGCACCACCAAGTGCTTTTCCTAAAGTTCCAGTAATGATATCTACTTTATCCATTACTCCAAAATGTTCTGGCACTCCTCTTCCTGTTTTTCCAATAAATCCTGCCGAGTGACATTCGTCAGACATTACCAAAGCATCATATTTTTCTGCCAAAGCACATATTTCATCCATTTTGGCTAAATCACCATCCATAGAAAATACACCATCTGTCACAATAATTCTGTGTCTTTGCTCTTGCGCCTTAATCAACTGCTGTTCCAAATCTGCCATATCAGAATGTGCATATCTGTATCTTGCTGCTTTACATAACCTCACTCCATCAATGATAGAAGCATGATTTAATGCATCAGAAATAATTGCATCTTCTGCTCCAAAAAGTGGTTCAAAAACCCCTCCATTTGCATCAAAAGCTGCTGCATATAAAATTGTATCTTCCGTCCCATAAAAATCAGAAATTTTCTTTTCCAATTCTTTGTGAATATCTTGAGTTCCACAAATAAAACGAACAGATGACATACCAAATCCGTGAGAGTCTAAAGTGTCTTTTGCTGCTTGAATAACTTCTGGGTGAGAAGAAAGTCCTAAATAATTATTTGCACAAAAATTTAATACATGATCTCCTGTACTTACTTCAATTTCTGCAGATTGAGGATTCACTATCACTCTTTCTGATTTATACAACCCAGCTTTTTTTATTTCCTCCAACTCCGTTTGAAGGTGATTTTTTAAATTTCCGTACATAGTTTTATTTATTTCTTTTGTAATACAATAGTTTTAATTCCAATCAATTAAACATATAAACAAGATCATTTCAACCTCATTTTATCTTATAAATTTCATTTTCAAAGGTAATTATTTTTAAACTAAAAGAAAATAATAGTAGCTTTGCCCCCATCAAGGGGTGCCGAATTTTATTTGGCTGAGATTATACCCATCGAACCTGCTGTGGTAATTCATAGAAGGGAATTTAAAACGGAAGTTATTACAACTTCTCGTCTTTAAAGTGATGCACCTCTTGGTTTACATAATTATTAATTAATATAAACCATGAAAAAAAACATTTACACCACCATTCTTACTTTGCTGATTTCAGCAATTTCATTTTCCCAATATTCCATAGACGGAACTATTCAGGGAAACAATGGAGAACCTTTACCTTGGGTAAACATCCAGTTAGTCAACTCTAGTTATGTAGCTACCTCGGATGGAGCGGGTTACTTTAAATTTTCGGATTTAAAACCTGCTACTTACCAAATGAAATTTAGTTTTGTTGGATATCAATCGCTAACAAAATCGGTAACGATAACCAACCAAGCTGTTACTCTTAAATCTATAAAGCTTATAGAAAAAACAGAGATGGTAGATGAGGTTACCATATCGGCAACTAAGCTAGACAACAGTATCCCTACTACAAATTCTATTATTACAAAAGAACAAATAGAAGAAACAAACTTAGGGCAAGATGTTCCTTACTTATTACAAAACTCACCTTCTATGGTTGTTTCTTCTGATGCTGGTGCAGGTGTTGGATACACATCTATGAGAATAAGAGGATCGGCTAGTTCTAGAATTAACTTAACTGTGAATGGAATTCCAATGAATGATGCAGAATCTCAAGGAGTTTTCTTTATCAATATGCCAGATTTTGCTTCTTCGCTAGAGAGTGCACAAATCCAGAGAGGGGCTGGAACTTCTACAAATGGAGCTGGAGCTTTTGGGGCATCTATTAATTTATTTACAGAATTCAGAAATACAGAAGCTTATGGAGAAGTGAATAACTCTTTTGGAAGTTTCAATACTATGAAAAACACAATAAAATTTGGAACGGGATTAATTAATAAAAAATTCTCTTTTGATGGTAGACTTTCAAAAGTACAGTCGGATGGATATGTAGATAGAGCTTCTTCTGATTTAAAATCTTATTATTTTTCTGGTCAATATGTTTCAGGAAAAAATTCATTGAAGTTTATTACTTTTTCTGGAAAAGAAAAAACGTACCAAGCTTGGGGAGGTATACCAAAAGATTCTTTGGAAACAAACAGAACTTACAACCCTTATACTTACGAAAATGAGATTGACAACTACCAACAAACTCACTATCAGTTGTTTTTTAATAGAAAACTAAACAATAAACTTTTATTAAACACAGCTTTGCACTACACTAAAGGTGCTGGATATTTTGAACAATACAAAGCAGGAGAAGACATGGCGGATTACAACATTAATCCTATTTTTACTACGACCGACACTATCAATACTACGGATTTGATAAGAAGAAGGTGGTTAGACAATGATTTTTACGGAGGTATTTTCTCTTTAATATACACGCCAAATAATCAATTAAAATCAACTTTGGGTGGTGGATACAACATTTATGATGGTGACCATTATGGTGAAGTTATTTGGGCAAGATATGCTGGAGACAATGAAATAAGAGAACGTTATTACGATAACAATGCAACTAAAAAAGATGGTAACATTTACTCTCAAACTAGTTACCAATTTTCTAAAAAATGGAACGGGTTTTTAGACTTACAGGTAAGGCATATTACTTATGATTTCCTTGGACTTGACATTAATAATTTAGGAAATGTTGTAAATATTAAACAAAATGCTACCTACACATTTTTCAATCCAAAAATTGGAGTTTCATACAACTTAAACTCTTCTACCAATTTTTATGCATTATTTGCTGTTGCCAACAAAGAACCAAACAGAAATGACTTAACGGAGTCTTCTCCTACGAGTAGACCTAAACATGAAACATTGCAAGATCTTGAAATTGGATTCAAGAGATCTAAAAAGAATTATGCATTAAGTGTAAATGGGTATTTCATGAATTACAAGAATCAATTGGTGGGTACAGGTGCACTAAATGATGTTGGATCATCTGTAAGAACAAACATTGACAAATCATACAGAGCAGGAATTGAAATTGAAGGAGGTGTACAAATAACAAAAGGATTGACTTGGACTGGAAACCTTACTTTGAGTCAAAATAAAATTGTAGACTGGACTGAATATGTAGACAATTGGGACACTTGGGGAAAAGACACAGTATCCTACCAAAACTCAACTTTATCATTTTCGCCTAGTATTATCGGAAGCAGTATCTTCGAATTTAAACCATTCAAGCAATGGGATGGAGCAAGAACGAAAAATAGAATTGATAATCTATCTATTTCATTTATTAGTAAATATGTGGGAGAACAATTTGTAGACAATACTCAAAGTGATGAGATTAAATTGGACGCTTATTTTGTTCACGATTTAAGAATAAACTATTCATTAAGATTAAAACCTTTTAGAGAAATAGCTGTATTTGGATCTGTATACAACTTATTCAATAACTTATATTCTGCTAATGCCTGGGCATACAGATACTCTAGCGGAGGAGAGTTTCAGCAAGATATGGGATACTATCCACAAGCTACTACAAACTTCCTTTTGGGAGTGAATATTAAATTTTAAGACAAAAACAAGAATACTTTCTTCATATTTGTTTAACTTTATTGTAAATAAGTTGAACAAATATGAAGAATTATTTAATAATAGGCGGTTCCACTGGCATAGGGAAGGCACTTACCGAGCAATTAGCTTTGGAAGGAACTATATATGCTACTTACAACAAAAACAAAACAGAGAGTAACAATCCCAATGTAACATATTACCATTTGGATGTAACCTCAGATGAATTGGAATTGGAACAATTACCCAATGAAATTCATGGATTAGCCTACTGTCCTGGCAGTATTAATCTAATGCCTTTTAAACGCATAAAACCTTCTCAATTTTTAGAAGACTTCAACCTTCAGGTTAATGGAGCAATAAAAATTATTCAACAAGTTTTACCTAATTTAAAAGCTGCAAAAAACTCTTCAATCTTATTTTTCTCAACAGTTGCCGTTCAAAATGGGTTTAACTTCCATTCGCAGGTAGCTGCATCAAAAGGAGCAATAGAAGGATTGACAAGAGCCTTAGCTGCAGAATTCTCTCCAACTATAAGAGTAAATGCAATTGCACCTTCATTAACCGATACACCTCTTGCAGGTAAACTACTTTCTACAGAAGAAAAGAAAGAAGCAAATGCACAAAGACATCCTTTAAAATCTATTGGAACCCCAGAAAATATAGCAGAGCTAGGTGCTTTTTTATTGACTGATAAAGCAAAATGGATTACGGGACAAATTATTCACGCAGATGGCGGTATGTCATCCATAAAAGGCTAAAACAATGTTAGGATTATTTAAGAAAAAGAGTGAGGTAGATAAACTTCAAGAACAGTATAAAAAATTAATGAAACAAGCTTTTGAGCTATCTAAATCTAATAGAACAAAGAGTGATGAGAAAACGGCAGAAGCCGAAGAAATCTTGAAACAAATTGATGCACTTAAAAAGTAAAAAACTATGGCATTTTATCAATACAAACAAGAGCAAAAAGTAAACGCAAGCTTGGAAGAAGTGTGGGATTTTATTTCCTCTCCTGCCAATTTGAAAGAAATTACTCCCGACTATATGGGTTTTGATATTACCTCTACAGATACACCTAAAAAAATGTATCCCGGAATGATTATTACCTATATCGTTAAACCAATATTTGGGATAAAAACCCCTTGGATGACAGAAATTACACAAGTAAAAGATCTTGAGTTTTTTATTGATGAACAAAGAGTTGGACCTTACAAACTATGGCATCACCAACATTTTATTGAGAAAATAGAAGGTGGAGTTTTGATGAAAGACATTGTAACTTACTCTCCTCCTTTTGGATTCTTAGGAGCTATTGCCAATAAATTATTGATTAGAAAAAAGCTAGATGAAATTTTCAATTATAGAACCTATGCTGTAAACAAGAAATTTGGGAAGTAT
>CAXIAX010000068.1:0-14150 GCA_964021785.1 uncultured Flavobacteriales bacterium | reverse complement strand
CTATCAAGATATCCTTAAAAAGGAAATTTAAATAGCAATCTATATTGCTATTTAGATAACCTATTAAGATTAATAAATCTTAAACCAAAAAAAACCTCCAAGAGATAAATCCCTTGGAGGTTTTGCTTTTATATAAAACGAATAATTAAATTATTCTACCACAATTCTGTGTTGTTCTATTCCCTTGTTGCTTCTAAATTATCAAATAATTTCACGTCAGAATTCTGTGCACTCCCATAAACTTTCCTTATTTTTAGTTTTTACAACCTATGAATCAAGAATCAAAACCAGAAGCTCCCAAAAAGGCACTTCCAGAATTAGCCCCATTTCCCTATCATTTAGAATTAAAAAAGCATTTTAAAGAAAGAAAAAAGACCTGGGATTGGTTTGCCACAAACGACAACAAAACCAAACAAGTAGAGTCATTTAAGTCTAGTTTACTTAAAAACACCTACCGATTGGATGTGAACAGCCACAAAAATTTATACGACTTGGTAGATGAGATTTGCGGTAAGCTAAATCTTAATGCAAAGGTAACTCTGTATCAAGAGCACAACAGTTTGCAAATGAATGCAGGTATCTCTGTCATAGAAGACGAAGCCCACATTGTGTTTTCTGGTTCTATCATCAGTTTACTTTCCGAGGATGAAATGAAAGCTCTACTGGCTCACGAACTGTGTCATTACCTTTTTTATAAAATAGAAAACGAAGAATTTGAAATTACTCAAAGAATAGTTCTGGCAATGGCTAATAACCAAAGCAGTGAAAATTCTATGATAGAAACAGCTCGTATATTTCAGTTGTATCTAGAGTTATTTTGCGACCAAGGGGCACTAAAAGTGTGTGGAACTTACGAACCTGTGATTCAGATGTTGGTAAAAATAAACACAAGCCTAAAAGAAGTAAATGCAACTAGTTATTTGACTCAAGCCAAAGAAATAATCACTGCAGATGAAAAAGCGACCGAGCGTGAAACTCATCCAGAGTCATACATTAGGAGTTTGGCTTTGTATTATGCCACAGAAAAACCCGAATCATTTGTTGCCGAGATAAAAAAGCTGATAGAGGGAAATTTGGATATAAATAGCTTGGATCTATTCTCACAAAAAGAGATGCTAAAGCACAGCATAGATTTTATTTATTTCATCACAAAACCCAATTGGATGCAAACGGGTAAAGTTCAAAACTTAGCCAAGCAATACTTGGTAAACAATAAGAACAAGAAACACCCAACTGCCCAAGAATTTGCCGAATTATTAGAAACGAGCAGTGCTTCGGTAAAGAATTATTTATGCTACGTATTACTCGATTTTGCTAAGGTAGATAGCGATATGGAAGGAGTAGCTTTGGGACATTGTTTCGAGCTCTCCGAGATATTTGGGATAAAAGATGAATTTGAAAAGATTGTAAAAAAGGAATTCAAACTCTCTGCCCGTGATTTTAAATCTCTACAGGCAAAAGTTACCCAAGAAGTAGCTGAAATGAAAGAATCAAAAGACGAAAGTTTATACACCAACTAGATGAATACAGAAAACTCATTTTTTCATCTTTTGGATGAAATAGAAGAATTTGGAGCAATAAAATCACCTGATTTCATTGCTTATATTATGCCTTTGCTTCTTAAAGCAAAACAACTGCATGAGCAAAACCTAACGGCACATATTGCAGGAATTGATCAAATCTCCTACACGCAATCGCTAGAGCTAGCTACCCCAGGAAAACCATTAAAAAAATCGGATAAATCCCTGTTCAAAAAGAAAAAAAACAGAGGAACCTTGGAGGTGGTAGACCACTACGAACAAGTAGTAAATGTGGGCGATAATAACGACAGTGAATACAATAATCTTTCGGTACAGAAAGAGGATGAAGTATCGGAAAAAAGACCTACATTTTTACTCAATTACAAATCGTGGGAAATGGAATTGGGGCATTGCGACCCACTTACAGATATGTTTACCCTTGGGCAAGTTATTGCAAGTGTAGCATTTGGCTTGGATTTTAGAAAAAAGGAAGACCTAGAAACTTTTGCAAATAACAAGAAGCGATTATATTTCCTCAACAAGCACCTACACCCTACTATCCTTAGTGTTATATCCGATATGACCAATTTGTATAGAGAAGATAGGATAAGCAACTTGGAGGAAGTAATTACCAAACTGAATAATTACCGAGAGTATAATCCTGAGAACTACATAGATTTAACTCAGGCAGATGGATTTAAAAATATAGATATATCGGAGCGTTCTACCTGGATTTTATCCAAACTAAAGAACCGCCTTTTTGATATTAGCAGAAGAAATAAACTGCTGTATTTTAGAGAGAATGCTTCTTTTATGAACCTTACCATTGCTTCGTTTCCCATCTTGATGGATCACACCAATGTGAGAGAAAATGACTTGATCTTTTGGAACGATTCCTTACAACACAAGCTTAGCAAGAGTAAAAAAATAAACTTAAACACCTATTTAGAATTCAATTCCAATTCATTCCTTGCGCCTACTTTAAACAAGATACGATTGGATGCAAGAAAGAGTAAAAACGAATACGGATTTAGTCCGCTAAAGCTGGTTGTAGCGTTTTTGCATTGGTATAATTTCAAAGAAAACGCAGACGAGAAAATTACTTCTCCACTCCTACTGCTTTCTGCCGATTTGGTAAAGAAAAAAGCGGTAACGGATATTTATACTTTGGGATTTGAGAACATAGAAGCTGAGATTAATCCAATCTTGAGTAATTACCTGAAGGATTTGTACAACATTCAATTGCCCGATTTTATTTATTTGGAAGAAAATGCAATTGAAAACCTTATTGAAAGCATTCAAACACAAATTGCCGAAGGAGCTACAGGAATAAAACTAGAATGGCCAAAAAAGCCAAGGATTAACCTTATTCACAAGATTGCTCGTAAGAATTTTCACCTCAAAAACAGAAAATTAAACAAAAGAAGCAGTGCGTTAAACTTGCGTTCGTTCAATTACTCTTACCAAGATGAAGATTTTAAACCACTTGGATTACAAATATTTAACGAAAGAATAAGACCCAAAAACAGTGAGCTAGAATACATCATAAATGATGACATTACTGCTAACTCTGCCAGTCCAGAAAGAGAACGTACTTTTTATTCTAACGATAGCCAAGGAGAAACAAATCCATTGATTTGGGAAATAGATACTTGCAACATTACTTTGGGTAACTTCAATTACCGTAAAATGTCATTGGTAAAGGATTATAACGACATAGTATCAAGCAAGACATCCAATACAATTTTTGAAAAGCTATTTGACGAAAACCCCAAGACACTTACTGTAGAAGACAATGAATCGTTTTCTTTTGAGAAGAATTACCCCATTATTTCGGCAGATCCAACACAAACTGCCTCTATATTATTTGCACGTACTGGAGCAAACTACATTATACAAGGTCCTCCGGGAACAGGGAAATCACAAACTATTACCAACCTAATAGCAGATTTCATTGCGAGAGACAAAAAGATATTATTTGTATGTGAAAAAAGAGCCGCATTAGATGTGGTTTTCCACAGATTGAAAAATAGAAAACTAGACGAATTGTGTTGTTTGATTCACGATTCACAAACGGATAAAAAATCGTTTATTCAGAATCTTAAATCTACGTATGAGAATTTTATAGAAACGGTATTGGATGGCGATAAAATAAACGAAAACAGAGATTCGGTAATAGAACAACTAAACTCCGAAATTGAAAGCCTGAATTACTTTCATAGGTTAATGAAAGAAGGAGAGGTTCCTCCTTTGGAATTATTGCAAGTATTACACGAAACCAAAAAAGACAGGAATTATCCAGAGCCAAACAATCGCATTTATTTCCCTACCTATACCGAGTGGAAAGCAAACCGAGAGTGGATAGAAGAATGGATGGATTTGCTAAAAACAAACAAGTTAAACCCGTTTATTTGTGATTATTCCTTTACTCAATTGAGTTCGGAAATTCAGAGTTCTCCAAACCCTAAAGCGGTAATTTTAGAGAAAATTGACGCCAGTATTCCTTTGTTGGATGAAATGGTAGAGTTTATTGATAATAACGATTGCTCCGAAGAAACAACCATAGAATCTTGGAACAAGGAAATATCAATGGCGCATAAGTTAAAAGGAATTTTAACTGCCAATACCTTGAGTTTATTTGACGACAACACTCCAACTGCTTTGGAATTGGAATCATTTAACACCCAAATTCTAGCAAAACAAGTTGAGCTAAATTCGAAAGAAAAAGAAAATAAAAACTGGACAAACAAGCTGAACAAAACAGATGCACAAGAAGCTTTGGCACAATGGACAAAATTTGAAAAGAGCATATTTAGGTTTATTTCTCCAAGTTTTTACAAATTCAAGAAAAACATAAACGCTTGGTATGATTTTGATAAACACCAAGTAAAACCAGACATAACAAGTGTTTTGAATAAATTAAATTCAGAATATGAAACAGCTACAGAGTTAAACGAACTAAAACAAGTTGCTGAGAACAAACTAGGGTTAACCAATTTTGAGGAAGATTACAACTGGATAAAATCCATTCATCAACATCCCGACCCTATACTTACTGATTGGGTAAACAATAACAAAACGGATTATGTAAATAGTTTGACTACCATTTCTGGCTCGTTCTCTCAATTAACAGAAACTACTTCTACCCTATTTGGAGAGGTTTATTCGGCTTCCATTTCTCAGTTAGAAATTAAACTAAACTTGGCCAAAGAATCCATTCATTCCTTGTCTGCCTTTATTCCTTATATTGATAAAATAGATAACGTAAGTGAGGAATTACAACACGTTTTGCACACGAAACATTGGAGTCTTGAGGATTTTGAATTCAATTTGGCTTATAAATCTTTGAGTGATGTGTATGAAAAAGAACGCCCTTTTTCTGAACTGAATGAAGACAGTTTGAAAATTAGTATTCAAAGGATTAATAAATTATTGTCCCAATACTACGACAGCAATGTAGAAAGCATTAGAGAGAAAATAAGAAGTCAGTTTTTGGATAAAATAAGAATTACTGAATCGGTAGCTGCTCAGCTTACCGAAGAAGAAAAAATAGCTAAAAAAGGATACAAAGCTGGAAGGCGAATTTTAGAAAACGAGTTTGGTAAATCTATGAGGTATAAATCCATCAGAGATTTAGCTTCGGGAGAATCCAGCACAATCTTAACTAGTCTTAAACCTGTTTGGCTAATGAGTCCGTTAAGTGTATCGGATACAATGCCGCTAGACAGTAGTTTGTTTGATGTTGTTATCTATGATGAAGCCAGCCAGATAACTGTAGAAGAAGGAGTTCCTGCATTTTTTAGAACCAAACAAACGATTATTGTAGGAGATGAAATGCAAATGCCTCCTACCAATTTCTTTAGCTCCAATAACATGGCAGACGAAGAAGATGAAGCAGAAGAAAAACTAGGAATAAGCCTAGATGCAGATAGTTTACTAAACCAAGGAGCGAGAAAACTGAGTTCGGTAATGCTAGGATGGCACTATCGTTCACGAAGAGAAAGTTTGATAAGTTTTAGTAATGCTGCCTTTTACCAAAGGAATTTATTGACAATTCCCGATAGTAAAACTCATTACAAAGAAACCAAAGAGTTTACACCTGTAAGCGACATTCATGCTGAAATTGATATCCATGGAATCCTGAATAAAAGTATCAGTTTTCAATACATAGAAAATGCTTTGTATGAAAACAGAAAAAACCAAGATGAGGCAAATTACATTGCCAATTTGGTAAGTAAAATCTTGAAAGAGAAAATAGGAAAAAGTATAGGAATTGTAGCGTTCTCTATGTCGCAACAAGGAGAAATAGAAGCTGCACTAGAACGACTGGCAGCCAAAGACGAAGAGTTTGACACTTTGCTAGAAGATGAGTACCAGAGAGTAGAAGAAGATAGTTTTAATGGGCTTTTTGTAAAAAATCTAGAGAATGTGCAAGGTGACGAGCGTGATGTAATAATCATGAGTGTGTGTTATGGGCATAATGCTAATGGAAAAATGCTAATGAACTTTGGTCCTATTAACCGAAAAGGTGGAGAAAAAAGACTGAATGTAATTTTCTCTAGAGCCAAGCAAAACATGGTTGTTGTGAGTTCTATCCTTCCTCAAGAAATTAAAAACGATTACAATGTTGGAGCCAATTATTTTAAGAAATTCTTGGGCTATGCCAAACATATCTCTGAAGGAAAACTGCACGAAGCAAACTCTATCCTTGATGGATTGTATCAATACCAAGAAGAGGATAACGAACATACTTCTGCACTTATATCTCAACTAAAATTGGAGATAGAAAAAATGGGGTATTTGGTAGATTTAAATGTGGGACAATCTCATTTCAAATGTAATATTGCAATAAAAAACAAAGAAGATAAAACCTATAAACTAGGAATTTTATTGGATACACCAATGCACTACAGCAATGAAAATGTATTGGAACAATATTGTCAAAAACCAGATATTCTGAATGCTTTTGGATGGGAAACTCTTAATGTTTATTCCAAAGATTGGCTAGAAAACAGAGATCGAGTACTTGAAAAAATAACTCAAAAACTAGAAGGTAAAACGGAAGAACCCTGTGTTGAAACTGTAGCTAAAATTCCTACTCCAGAAATTAAAGAGGAAGAAGTTATTTCAGAAGTCAGTCTGAGTGGAGTTGAAGACAAACAAGAGATTGAAGAACCTGTTTTGGAAGAAAAGGAATCGGAGTTTGAGAGGTATGAATTTAACGAAGGAAGCAGTAATAAATATTGGCAAATTGTAGTAAAAGACAAACTGGTAATAGTAGAATATGGCCGTATTGGAAACAATCCTCAAAGCAACACCAAAGAGTTTGATACGAACGAATTAGCAAAGAAAGAAAGCGTGAAAATGATTTCGAAGAAAACTGCTAAAGGATACAAAAAAGTGGATTAATTATGAGAGTATTTAAACACTGGGTTCGCTACAGAAAAGAGATTAAAATCTCGGGTACCTTACAAGATATACATCTGTATGGAGGTTCCAATATTTCGGAAGAGGATGCCGAACGGGATGCTGAAAAAAGAGCCAGAAGTCTTGCCGAAAGAATAAACCAAGGTTTACGTTATGGCTCGGATTATGAAGCCGATATTGTAGAAGAAATAATAGAGGAGATTGACGAAAACAATATCGTAACAAGAAACAGATATGGAGCTTTGGTTCTAAACTCTAGAAATTTGATGTTTATTGATATCGATTCCGTACGACTTTCGGTTTGGAATTTGTTTTTTAGAGGGAAGCTCAGTAGAAAAGAAAAAATGTTAATTCATATTGAAAAAGTAATTAAAAATAAAAAATACGAACGATCTAGCTTCAGGCTTTACGAGACTTTCAAGGGATATAGATTACTGGTAACCGACAAACATTACAACCCAAAAAGTAAAGAATCTAAATCAATTATGAGAGATTTTGGTGCCGATAGATTGTATTACATGTTATGCGTAAAACAGAATTGTTTTAGAGCTAGGCTTACTCCAAAACCATTTAGGATAGATCACGAAACACCAAAAATAATCTTCCCTGACAGAGATACAAAAGAAGAAATAGCTCATTCTAATTGGGTAGCTGAGTACGAAGATAAATCGCAAGAGTTTTCTACTTGTAATTTAGTTAAATCTTATGGTCGTGCCGTTTACAGCAGAGCCATCACCTACCACGACAGAATTACCAAGATAAATCATCATTCAAAACTGGGATAAATGAATAACATATATTTTACGTCCGATCACCATTTCGGACACAAGAACATCATTAAGTTTTCGAAACGTCCTTTTGAAAACGTAGAAGAAATGGATGAAATCTTAATCCAAAAATGGAATGAAAAGATAAATCCAGAAGACGAAGTCTATTACTTGGGTGATTTAGGACTTTGTTCTACGAGTAAAATGAGAAAGATTCTTGAGAGACTAAATGGTAAAATTTACTTGATAAATGGGAATCACGAAAGTGCTGCCCAAGGATGTCACACAAGGTTTGAGTGGATTAAGGATTATTACGAATTAACCATAAAAGACAATGATTTTGAAAGAGGAGAACAACTAATTGTCCTTTTCCATTATTCTATCCGAGAATGGAACGCCTCACATTGGGGTTCTTATCATTTATATGGTCATTCGCACGGAACTCTTTTGGATGACCCAACCTCCTTATCTTTTGATATTGGTGTTGATTGCCATAATTATGCTCCATTATCTTACGAAGAAGTAAAAGCCATAATGAAGACCAAGAACTGGATTCCTCCTTTTGGTAAAAAGGAATAGATAAAAACAAACTAATGATACTTACAGACTAAGCTGTGACTGTCTTTCCTCCTACTTATCTCCTTTTTCATTAACACAATATTAACTTTTGGCAAGAAGTTTGATACTAAACAATATATGAAAAAGAACTATTACATCTCAGTCCTCCTGTTGTCTCTATTCATTTCACTTAGTAGCAGTTGCACAACTACAAAAATCACCAATGTTCAAAAAACATATGGAGAAAAGCTTCCTTATAAGGTACTAGAATGCTCCACTACGGAGATGGAAGAAGTCGATATTTTTTTTACCACAGATTCATTGGACTTCAAATACCAAGAAATAGGATACGTAACAGCTTATGCTACTCCAGATATACCTGATTCATTAATACTAAAAAGACTCCAATACAACAGTTATCTTTTATGCGGAAATGCAGTTATTCAAACCTCTTCTGTTAACACTATCAAAGATGGATTAAGCGTGAAAGAATTTACTGGAGTTTCGGTAATCATTGAAAAAGACTCTGTTTATTACACTAATTATCCTTTTGAAGCAGACTATTCCTTTTTCGATTTTGCCTCCGAAGATTACAACAATGAAATAGAAGAAACTACTGTTTTTGGTAAGGTAATGCTAGGTGTTGTTCTGGTTTCCTCTGTTATTATCGTAATATTTTTTCCAGATGATGAAGAGGAATTTGAAGATGGAATATAGCTGCATCAACAATTAACACTAAGAACTTTGTAGATTTGAATTTAAATATGAGTCTATATTCTTAGAAAACTGAAATGGGTAAAGACTTTTACAAACAAGCAAAAAAAATAGCAAATTGAGCTTATTGTCAGGTAACCTACACCTTGATTTGCTTTAAAACGAGTATTTTTAATAGTTTTTATTGATAATCAACAAACAAAAGTTTAATTTTACCAACTGAAATAAACCAAAATCTTTGGCTTATAATTTATCCCTTAAATTCATTTCTTGAAGAAATTTAGTTTCATATTAATCAGCTTGTTATTCATAGTAAATGGACATTCTCAACAATTGAAAAAAGTATCTGACTTTGGCTCTTGGGTGGGAGTTGGAGTAAATTATAAACTGAATAAATCCTATGCCATATCTTATCTCTTTCAGGTTCGTCATTTTGATGAAATAAGCGAACTAGAAAAATCAATTTCTGAGCTAGGTGCAACTTATAAAATCAATAAAAAATTTAAACTAGAGGTAAATGCTAGATATAGTTTTTCGAGAAACAAAGATTATAGATTTACCCAAGATTTAAAATATGGAGCCAGCCTTAGGTTTAAACATAAAATAAACTCACATTTCGATTTTAGTTATAGATTGAGAGGTCAAACTAAGTACAAAAATTTCTTTGTAAAAGTGAAGAATGACGTAGATTGGTATCTTAGAAACAAAATATCGTTAGATTATAACTACAACAAGCATAAGTTTTACCTTGGTGCAGAGATTTTTAAAGAATTTGAATTGTATAGATTACCCTATTACAACAAATACAGAATTAGTTTGGGGGATGAAATCCAAAACAAACTAGGAGAATTCAATTTTTCCGTTTTGTACGAAAAGGAACTCAATAGAAAATACCCGTTACAAATAATATATTTGCGTATTGGCTACACTTTTAAATTCAAACGAAATGGTTAAAAATCTAATCATATTCATAGCATTTGTAGTGATTTATCAGTCTTGCAGTAAAGAAATTGTAATCTACGATTCTGAAATTAGTTCTAATTTTGAACTCGGTTTAATATTAGAAATGAACGGAAAAGATTGTTTATTCGATTCTAAAACAAGCACTTTAAAATACTCTTTGGCTCAAGCCAATTTGATTAACTTCTCTCCTAAGGTGAAATTTCAAAGTTATTCCAGCATTACTTTTAATGGGAACGAACTGACTAACAACTCCATTAATAACCTAGGAACAATAGAGTTACACAAGAAATACCCTGTAAAAGTTACCACATTAGATGAAACCAAAAGTTTCAATCTTATCTTTACCGATATTCCTCTGGTACAGATAGTAACAAGAGATAAAATTCCAAATGAACCTAAAGTTTTAGGAAAACTGATTTTGCATCAGCCAGAGTTAAGTGTTTTTAAAGAATCATGGATTAATATAGAGATCCGAGGAGCTTCCTCTGCCCTAAAAGAAAAGACCTCCTTTGGGTTCAACACCATTTACGACAAAAGAAACTTAGACTTAAAACCTACCCAGTTTTTTAGTATGGCGGTAAATTCTAAATGGATTTTAGATGCTCTTTATATTGATAAATCAAAAGTAAGAAACAGAACCACAACCGAGCTTTGGAAAGAAATGAATCCAACTAATGCTGGAATAAAATCGAGATTTGTAGAAGTATTTGTAAATAACGAAATGATTGGCCTCTATAGTTTTAATGAAAATTATACCGAAAGTTACCTTTCTCTAAACAATCAATCAATTCTAATTTCGGGCATAGATAATTCCGAAACAACAAAATTTGAAAAAATACCAACTCAACCCACTAATAGCTCTATTTGGGGAGATTGGGAACAAAAAATTCCAGACCCTAGCACTCGATTAGAGTGGCCAGAGTTTCAGTCTTTTTGCGAGTTAGTGATTAGCAGTAGCGACCAAGAATTTGTAAGTAAAATAGCTGCAAAATTAAATCTTGATAATATCATTGATTACTATCTTTTTGTAAACGTTTGTAATGGTTACGATAACGTAGGAAAAAACTACTTCTTCTTAAAAAGAGACGCTTCTTCAAAATTTGAAATAGTAGTATGGGATTTAGATGCTACTTGGGGAAGAGACTCAGAAGGTGGTACAAAATCCTCCACCCAAATAATTAGTAATGCATTATTTGATAGGCTAATCGAATTGGAGCCTAATGGTTTTAAATTTAAACTAAAGAATAGGTGGAATGAATTAAGAGCAACCACTTATTCTCATGCAAATATCACTAGCTTATTCAATTCAAACATAACGGAGTTAATCAATTACAACAGTATTGATACAGAAAATGCAATTTGGAATACAGCAACAAATTTAGTTTCTGAACAAGGTTATATAAACAATTGGACAGCAAGCAGATTGAATTTTCTAGACAGCTATTTTTCAAATTTATAATCCAAAATTAAGCATTGATTATTTATTTCTTACATAGAAGAAATTTGAATTTGATTAACATAATTTAACTCTACTTCAATAATAAAAGAAGATCATACTTGTTCTGGTAAAAACCAAAACTATGAAAATCAAGATTATTAAAATAAGCAGTTTATTTCTATTGCTACTTCTTACAACTTTTGTTTACAAAAGCTATGCAATCAACTACAATACAGCAAATAAAACTAACAAAAATAAAGTTAAATCATCAGAATTCATGGAGGGAGATATTATTTTCCAAACCTCCAATTCCTTACAAAGTAAAGCAATTCAATTGGCAACAAAATCGGAATATAGTCATGTAGGAATACTAATAAACCACAATGGAAAGCTAGTTGTTTTGGAGGCTGTTCAACCAATAAAATACACACCCATTGATGCCTGGATTAAACATGGAGAAAAATCTACCTATTCATTAAAAAGATTAAAAAACAGAAATAAAATCCTAAATGAAACTGCCCTTAAAAAAATGAGATTAAAAGGAAGCGAGTGGATTGGCAAGAACTATGACATTGCTTTTGACTGGAGCGACAAAAAACTCTATTGTTCCGAATTGGTTTGGAAACTATACAAAGAAGGTTGCGGAATTGAAGTAGGCGAACTTAAAAAATTAAAGACTTACGACCTTTCTCACCCTATTGTAACAAAAGCAATGGAACAGAGGTATGGTGAGAATATTCCTTGGGAAGAAGAAATGATTTCTCCTCAATCTATTTACGAATCCAATTTATTAGAACTCATTAATTAATCATTTTTTCCTTATCTTACTTGAGTGAAAAAACTCTTGTCCATATTGGGAATTACTTTGGTGTTATTCCTCCTTTCTCAAAGGAGTTTTACTCAGTCCGATTCTAGTTATAATCCAAAAAACGATTTTAGTCTCAATGGGTTTCCTTTGGTTTTCTTTCTTCCAGAAACTGGACTTGCCTTTGGTGGCTTGGGATTAACTGTATTTAATATTGGAAAAGAAAAAAGCTGGAGAAAATCGCAAGTACAATTGGGTGTTGCTTACACGCTAAAAAAACAATTACTGATTTTTGCTCCTTATGAATTGTATTTAAAACAAAACTGGAAAATAAACGGAGAGATTGGTTATTACCGTTATTTCTATAATTATTATGGCATTGGAATCCACTCCAACAAAAATGACCTTGAATTTTATGATGCCAATTACCCAAGAATAATCTCTACAGTATCCTACAGATTGGAAGAAAAATGGCTTGTAGGTTTAAGCTATCGTTTCGATAATTTTGAAATACCAAATACCAATACTTTACTTAACACCAATAACCCCGAAGGAATAGCTGGCGGAGTACTGAGTACGTTAGGAATAGAAATGGGGTACGATTCTCGAGATGATATTTTTTATCCCTCTGCCGGTCTTTTTGGCACACTAAAAGTGGATAACTCTAGCAACATTACTTTCTCCCATTACGATTATTGGAGCGTCCTTCTTAATCTTAGCTACTACAAAGAATTAAGTAAAAATCATATCTTAGCATTAAATTATCTAACAGGTTCACAACTGGGAAATTCTCCATTTTACAACTACTTTTACCTTTCTTCGGGCAAAAATGCAAGAGGATTTGACGACCGTAGATTTCTGGATAAAAACATCAATTTGTTACAAGCAGAATACCGTTTTCCTATTTACAAAAGATTCAGAGGATGCGCATTTAGCTCATTAGGAACCGTAGCTAGCAATTACCAAGATCTTTATAGCAATCCTCAAAAATTCTCCTATGGAGCTGGATTGAGGTTTCAATTAAACGAAAAACAAAAATCACACGTAAGAGCAGATGTAGCTCACGGTTACGAAGGTTTTCAGTTTTATGTAACCATTGGTGAAGCATTTTAAATAAGCTGATTACGATACAATATTACTTTTGTATTTTTGTTCTGATAAAAACCAAACCCATTGAAAAAACTACTAAAACTATCAGGAATTAGCTTCCTTTTTGTATTTCTCACTGCACTAACTCAAATTGGAGGAGTAATTCTATTGGTTAGCTTATGGATTTCATCCAAAGTAAATAGACCTATCAAATTCAAAAAGAGTCTAGTTTTTCTTTCTACTTACCTCCTATTTACTTTTGCTATTATCCCTTTTTTAGCTCCATTTTTTGGCAGAGAACAAATAAAACATAGTGATTGCATTAAGCCAACCAATTACATGACAGTTGTTTTAAATAGAAATTATGTTCGCCCAGAGATGAACCAACTTCTGTCCCAAACCGAACAAAAATTACAAGGAACTGGAATTCAGTTGCGTTATTTGGATGCAAATCTACCCTTCATTAATGGTTTTCCTTTACTGCCGCATTTAAGTCATAATGATGGTAAAAAACTTGACTTAAGTTTAATTTATGAAACTCAAAATGGAGAATTGTCCAATCTCAAAAAATCTATGAGTGGATATGGAGATTTTTCGGGACCAGAGGGAAACGAAGAAGACAAGATTAGTTTTTGTAAAAGCAAAGGCTATTTCCAATACGATTATCCCAAATATGTGACTTTTGGAAAGATAAACCAAGAGCTAATATTTTCAGAAAAAGGAACTTTAATCTTGATTAAAGCATTATTAAAAAACAAAAAATTGGGTAAGTTATTTATAGAACCGCATTTAAAACAAAGATTAAACCTTACGGATACTCGCGTTAGATACCATGGATGCGGGGCTGTGAGACATGATGATCATATTCA
>CAXIAX010000067.1:0-14666 GCA_964021785.1 uncultured Flavobacteriales bacterium | reverse complement strand
GCAAATACTAAGATCCTAAATTACAAAAGCAAATCTCATTGAGGTTTGCTTTTTTCTTTTTAGCCACTTTTGTAAGTATTCTTGTGAAATTTTGCGACTGTGCTCAGACGGATTTTCCTAATTACATTGATTTTTATAACTTAATTCAATATTTACTATGTCAAATGGCATTTAGACTTTAAACAACCACTCCCCCAACTACATCTTCACTAGCTCCTGTTACTGAGGATAAACAGTTTGGAATATTCTCCATTTTTAGCACTCCTAAAAAAGCAAAAATCAAGGCTTCTTTAAATTCGATTAACTCTTTGCTGGCTGCAATTACATTTGCTTTGCTGTATTCTTTAATTTTACTCATCAAAAAAGAGTTGTAGGCTCCACCACCCGTAATAAGCACTTTGGAATTGGGAGTTAATACTTCGGCAATTTTTCGTGCAATATAATCTGTTACTGTTGCAATTTTAGATTCATCTATTGAGATGTTTTGATCAATTATAGGTTTCAAAAATTCTTCATATTGTTCTATTCCCAATGATTTTTTATCAAAATTGAGCAACATCAATTTCTTCATCAAAGGATAAGAAACTACTCCTTGCTTGGCAAAATCTCCATTTTTATCGTATTCAAATCCCATTTCTAAAGCCAAAGGATTTAGTGCCATATTGGCTATGCAAATATCAAATGCTTTTCGCACTCCATTTTCTTTGAACGATACATTGGCAATTCCTCCAATATTAACACAAAAATCATACTCAGAAAACAACAACTCATCTCCAATAGGAACCAAAGGTGCACCTTGCCCTCCATGAGCTACATCTGCACTTCTAAAGTCATTTATTACAGGAGTTTCAACTTGTTTTTTTATTTCATTTCCATTCCCTATTTGTAGGGTAAAACCTTTATCGGGATTATGAAAAATAGTGTGACCGTGAGAAGCTACGAAATCTACTTCTGTCAATTTATTACTCTCAATAAATTTCTTTGTTTCTGATCCAAAAAACTGTCCCAACTCAATATCTAGCAGTTCTAATTGTGCAGTATTGAGCTGGTTTGCGTTCTTTAATTTATCTCGCCATTGCAAAGAATACTCCACCATACTAGAAGTTATAATTTCATAACTCCAGGTATTATCTTGAAAATTAAATTGGCAATAAGCTATATCCAATCCGTCACAAGATGTTCCCGACATTAATCCTATTGCTTTGTAACTTTTCTTTTCCATTCGTTTTTATTTACCCTGTAAGTTAATACAAAAGAACGAAAAAAGCTATAGAAACAACAGATGTTCTAGCTAATAAAGTTATTATTTACAATCGCAATTACTGCCGAAATAATATACTCTACTCCTATTGATATTACAATGAATCCAATGATTCTAGAAAGTCCATTTATTCCAGATGCACCCAATGTTTTTACGATAAGTGACGAACTTTTAAGAATAAAATAAATGCAAGTAGTTGTAAAAATCATTGCCGACATGATAGCAATCACTTCCATTTTTGCTGTGTAGGCTTGGTTGTAGGTAATCAACAATGAAATTGTTCCAGGACCTGCTAGCATAGGAATGGCAAGAGGTGTCAAACTAATTTCGTTTCTTTTCTTAATGTCTTCGCGCACACCTTTCTTTTTCATCCCTTTGTGCTCAGCAAATTTACCAGTAAGCAAAGCAAATCCCGAAGATGCAATGATGAGTCCTCCTGCTATTTTTAGTGAATTGATGCTGATACCAAAAAACACCAAAATATATTTCCCTAAGAAGAAGGAAATAAACAAAATAATAAGCACATTAAGTGAAGTCCAAAAGGCGATATATCCTCTTTCTTTTTTGTCTGTATCGTCAGTCAAACCTACAAATACAGGTACTGTCCCAAGGGGGTTCATAATGGAGAACAAGGCTCCAAATGAGAGTAAAAATAATTCCATTTTCTTTTTTGATGCAAAGGAAATCGGAATAAAAATTTAACTTGGAAAATAAAGATTATTGAATCTTTAAATTAATGTTAATCTCAATTAACAGGAACTATGATAAGAGAAGGCTTGTGAGTGGTAAAAAATCCATAACCACCCATAATATTGGTAGGATGATTTACCGGCTCTCTAGAGATACTTGTAAACAATCCTCCACTTCTTAAACGGGCATTTAAGTACTCGTAATAACCTTTACTAATGTTGGAGATAGAAACTACCAAAGTATCTTGATTCCAGTCTGACAGCTTATGAGAACCCGAAAAAGTAGGACTAGTAAAATTTTTATCCGAAAGGACAATTGTTTCTTTCAATACATTGCTGTTTTCTGTTAAATCAAATCCTCCATTCATAGAGTTTGAATCTCTTTGCGCATAAAAATTAACCATGTACCAATTGTCTTCATTTTGAGGATCATTAAAATCATAATTTACGGTTGTAGTAGAAATAATTCCTGCCGTATCGGTAGATGCAGAAGCATTATTTAACGCTACTTGAGGTAGCATAAACTCCGAAGAGGTTACTTCCATTCCTGTGTTATAATCTTTTGCAAACAAGCTATAAGTAGTATTTAGAAACTGAGGAGTAGATACACTCAAAAATACGCCCGGTACGCCTGGAGCACTAAACAAAGTATCGGTTATTCCATTGTAAGAAATAGTAACCAAGCCCGAATCTACCAACAATTGATTAATAAGGTCTTGCGAAGGAGATTCTGCGTCTATATTAAATCCTTTGGTATCCATACTTCTAGATACGGTTACAACCATAATAGAACCCGGAATTACTTGGGACGAAATGACCAACCTTTTTTCTGCTTGAGGCAATTCTATATCAATAGGATCGGGTCTACAATTAGTAAAAACCAGCAAGGATAAAATCGAAATAATTAATGTCTTGTTCATAATTAAAATTTAAAATTGTAAGCTACAGAAGGAATAAAACCAAACAATCCTGGTTGTTCGTATTTGTATCCTCCGTTTTCTGTGGCAGTAATATTTACACGGTAAGGCTGTGCTTGGTTATATAAATTATAGCACCCAAAATGCCACTCGCCAGTGACGTATTTTTTCTTTTTGTTTCCAAATAATCTGTTTTGTCTTCCTTGCAGCACAAAGTTCAAATCCAACCTGTGTGACGAAGACATTTGTACTGCATTTCTTGCTGTATAAATTGGAACCACATCTACCCCTGTCAATGTAGGGTTTGGCATAAAATACTGACCATTTTGTGCCGTAAATCGTGAACCAGTTTGGTACACCCAAACTGCAGAAGCTGCCCATCTTTTAGATAATTTATAAGTCATTACTACAGATCCCGTATGTCTTCTATCGTATTTTGCCCAAAATTTCTCTCCTCCGTTCAATTCATCAAAATCTCTTGTTGCCCAAGACAAAGTATAGGCTATCCACCCAGTAAATTTTCCTCTTTCTTTTTTAATCATTAATTCCAATCCCCAAGCATCTCCGGTTCCTTGAATCAATTCACTTTCAAAATCATTGTTTAGCACCAAGCTTGCCCCTTCTCTATATTCTATAAGGTTTTGCAACCATTTGTAATAGACCTCTGCCGAAAAAGCTAATTTTTGTTTATTGAATAAATGGTTGTATCCAAATGCTATTTGATCAGAAATTTGTGGTTTAATGTTTTCTGTAATCGGATACCATAAATCGGTAGGCAAGGCAACCGTAGAATTTGAAACTCTGTGCATATATTGTTTCATTCTGGAGTAACTTACTTTTATCGCATCAAACTCATTTAGCATCATTCTTCCCGATACTCTTGGTTCTAATCCTGTATAAAACTTCCCTTTTACGGTACTTCCACTTATTCTTAATCCATAATTTATTTTAAAAATAGGATTTAACTCTTGCTCCACATTTCCGTACAGTGCCATTTCTTGGGTTATCATTTTTTGCCCAGTACTGTTTCCAATTATATCTTCTATATCTCCTGCGGTAGATACAATATTGGGCCTAAACACATGGTTGGTAAATGCTCCTCCAAATTTCACTTTTATTTCTGGTGATAGGTAATAATCAAAATCCATTTTTGCTCCTAAATCCACCACATTAGAACTTATAACTACTTTATTATTCAAAATATTACCATAAATTTCGTAATCAAAATTGGTATTTATTAAAGATAAATTGGAGAATAACTTAGGATTATAAATGTGATTCCATCTTATTGTATTGGTCCAGTTTCCTAGTTTAAATCCAAAATCTAAGGCTTGGCTATTCCCATTAGAATCTGTTTCTTGCTCATTAAAAGCAAGTACATCTTTTCCGTAATACATGCTGTAAAAAATTCTGTCTTTGGGCGTAATTTGGTAATTAGCTTTGATATTGAAATCATAAAAATAATAAGGCAAATTGGTTCCTACTGCTTTCAGTACTTGGTCAATATAGGTTCTTCTTCCTGCTATCAAAATACTACCTTTTTCCTTTTGGATAGGCATTTCAAGAGTCAATCGAGAAGACAATAAACCAACCCCTCCAGAACCTTGTAACTTGGTATCATTCCCTTCTTTCATTCTCACATCCAAAACCGAAGATAATCTTCCTCCATATTGAGAAGGAAATGCTCCTTTTATCAAGGTCATATCTTTTACCGTTTCTGGATTGAAAACCGAAAAGAACCCAAATAAATGACCAATATTATAGACAATGGCTTCATCCAGAATTACTAAATTTTGATCGGCATCACCTCCTCTCACAAACATTCCTGTTCCTCCTTCTACTCCGCCTTGTACGCCTGGCAATAATTGGGCAACTTTTATTATATCCACTTCTCCTCCTATAGATGGCAAAGTTTTCATTTGTTCCATGTCAAGATTCTCAGTACTCATGGTAGTACTTTTTAGCTCTTCTAATTCTTTTGTTTTATCTGCCTCTACCGTAAATTCGGTAAGCGTGGTACTGGTAGATTTCAGTCTTACATTAACTGTTTTTATAGAATTTATCTCAATGGTTTTCTCCATTTTTTTATACCCTGTAAATGAAAAAACCAAAGTCACTTTCCCGTCCTTTACATCCTCTGGAGCTACTGTTAAGGAATAGAATCCATATACATTACTAGATGTTCCCTTGGTAGAACCTTTTACATAAACCAAGGCAAAAGGTAAACTTTCTCCGTTATCGCTATCTGCTATTTTTCCACTAATAGTCTGAGCTGAAGTAATAAAAGAGATAGAAACAAGAAGAATTAACAAAAATAATTTCATAGGTGTTTTTAATTATAGAATCGCTAAGATAACTTTTGTTTTTTAACAAAAAGAACTGCTTGTGTTAAAAAAACAATATATTTAAAAAAAATAGGCTAATGAAAATTCATTAGCCTATTCCTACACAACTGATATTTACTGCATTAGATTGTTCTAAAGTACTCAAGTACTTCTCTCGCTTCCTCCTCTGTAAGATCTTGTTTTAGCATTGGAGTTTTGTATTCTTCCATCAATCTCATGGCTATTGCATCTTTTTCTATCATTTCTGCAGGGTTCAGAATCATATTCATAATCCAAGCCGGATTTCTTCTTTCTGTAACTCCTGCAAGAGCTGGCCCAATTAATTTCTCATTCGTTTTATGACAAGCCACACATTTTTCTTCAAATAATGCTTTTCCTTTGTTAGCCATAGTTTGATTTATGGCCTCAGTAAATTCTATCGTAGAAATTGGACCTACACCTATATTATCCAATTCGGCAGAGGCAGCTTCTTTTTCGCTAGCTTCAGACTCAGCAGCCATTTGTTCGGCAAAACTAGGTTCTTTCGCTTTATTTTCTCCACAACTTGATAAAGCGATTAAGGCTAAAGTAACTGAGGTAAAAAATATTTTTTTCATAATTATTGGTTTTGTTTTTATTTACTATAAAAGTACCGATAATCTGATTTTCTAGAATTGACAAAAATCATAAAACAAACTATCTTTATTTTCCAATTTTTACTCTAATCTAACAAGTAATTTCATTATATTCTGAAGATTATGTTCTACAGTACCTTCAATTCTACTCTCCTGTTTCTCACATCCATTATATTACCATATTTGGGCTGAGTATTATTATATCCTTTAAAAATTAGCATTTTTTCTTCTACCCCATATTTTATCAAATATTGGTACACCACATAAGCTCTTTCTGTAGATAATCTCATGTCGTTTCCGCAGCAAATATGACCCGCTATTTCTACTTGTAGAGTAGGATTTTTTCTTAAAATAGGAATTACTTTATCCAAGATGTCTTCTGCACCAGGAAGAAATTCTGCCGTTCCTCCTACAAATTGTACGGAAGGTAATTCAATTGTTTCCCCTTTTTTAAAATCTTCTACTCTCAGTTTTATTTCTTTTTTGGCTGCTACCAAATTAGTTTTTTCTACTACTTTTTTCTTGGATTTTGTTTTCTTTTCACTTCCTTTTTTACCCGAATAATAAGCGACTACTTCTACCCTTCTGTTTTTATATTTCTCTTCGTTATCGTTACTATACACAGGGTTACTTTCTCCTTTGGCTTCTATTTTTTGTTCCGTTTCATAGCCTCTTTCCTTTAGCATATTGGCCAAGGTATTTATCCTGTTTTGTGATAATTTCAAATTAGATTTTTCGTTTCCATCAGAATCTGCAAATCCAAAAATTTCTATTTTGGTCAAATTAAATTTATCCAATAATTTGAAATACTTTTTGGCTTTGGCCATTTCTGTACTGTCTAGTTCATAACTAGCAGATGCAAAATAGAATGATTTCTTGAAAGTCCTTTTTTGAGAATAAGAAAAAGAAACAAGAAATAGAAAGGCTAATAAGAGTGTAAATTGAATTTTCATACTGTTATAACTCAAATTTGATGAGTTTGTTACATGTTTTTATTAAATATAGTGCCAAAAATCAATTCATATCCGACTTTAGAAACTGATAAGCATCCGTAATGGCTTGGAATTTTATTTTGGCTTGCCCACTATTCTTATCCTTTTTAGATGCTTTATCTGGATGATAAATCATAACCAAACTTCGGTAAGCATCTTTCACTTCTTCTTGGGTTGCAGTTGTATCTAATCCCAATATCGAAAAAGCCTTATGAGAACTTGAATTCACATACGATTTATTCAATTTTTGATTTCTAATATCTTCCTCTGTAATGTAAACATGCAATTCTAATATAGCGCGCAGTGTCCTTTTGTGGAGTCCAATTTTCCTTGTGACTTTTTCTAAAAATTCCAATTCTTTATCCGACAACAACCTATCTGTAAGTGCTAATTTTATAAGATGTTGTAAAACTCTTACTTTATTTGTAGATGAATTGGAATTGCGTATTTTATCACAAATAGCATTAATATTTTGCTCAATCCTTAGCTGTTTTTTATAAAATCTTAGTTTGTATTTTACCGTAACCGGATCAAATTCATTATTCAGGTATTTTATAATTCTTTTGGTTTCACTTATTTTTTCTACTCCATCAAGCTTTATGAGTAAGATAGATAGTTTTAAGGTTGGGTTTACCCAAAGTGCATAACCAAATGGTTGATCTTTAAAAGAATTCACTCCACTTCCCATAAGAAAATAGAAATAAAACAATACAAAAACTAAATTCATTAACTCAATAGGCAAACCTAAAATCCTTATCACTACAATCCAAATAAGTGCAATTACCAGAGTAATATAAAATAGATTAATCTTCCTCATCCTTTCTCTTTTTTAATCGTTTCGTAAGCCTCCTGAATTACCTGAAATTGTTGTTTTGCACTTTGCTTCAATGCTTTACTCCTTATTTTATCTGGATGATGAATTTTTACCAAATCTCGGTAAGCTTTTTTTATTTCTTCAAAACTGGCATTATTGCTAATTCCCAATACTTTATAAGCTCTAGAGCTACTCGTAAATTTCATTTTAGGGGCACTACTCTTTCTTTTCCATTCTGCTTCAGTAATAAAACTATGTCTTTCTAATATAGAATTATAGGCTCGCTTCCCAATTTTAAGCTGCTTGGCAATATTAAGAATAAACAACTCTTCTTTCTCTGTCATTAATCCATCTGTTGCTGCTAATCTCACCAGATTACTCATAAATAACATACAATAAGAACTGCCAAAGTTCTCAAAAATATCACGCAATGGATGCCTAATTTCTGCAGTAACTCCCAAGCTACTTTTAAGAAATAAATAATGCTCTGGCATATAATTATCTGCCATGTCTTTTTTCAAAATCCTTTTTACCAAAGCCAATTCTTTTTGACTCACATTTCCATCAATTTCTATCAATTTGGCATAGACAAACAAAACAGATTTATTCCAGTTTGTTATTTTCTTGTGGTCTTCATAATAGCTAAAAAAATTATTGGGTTCCTCTACATGGTAATAATACAAAAGCCCCACAGACACCAAAAATGTTGGAAATAAGAATCCTCCATCCGAAATATAACCTGCTTCATTTAGCAAATACATAAAAGTTCCATATCCCACGATAGAAGCCAAAAGAATCATTGCTTTTTTTGCCGAAATATTCATCCTTTCTCTTTTTTAATGGTTTCGTATGCTTCCGTTATCGCCTGAAACTGTTGCTTAGCTTTTTCTTTCGAATCCTTGTTTCTTACCTTATCCGGATGATAAATTTTAGCTAAATCACGGTAAGCTTTTTTCACTTCTTCTAATGATGAGTTAGTTTCTAGTCCTAAAATAGAGTAATATCTATTTAAGGAATTTTTATCATTCTTAATCTCGCTACTTGAATTATTTTTTTCATTTTCATGAACATAAAAATGCAAAGAAAGTATTGATTTGAGTAACCTTTGAGAAAGTCCTATTCTTTGAACCAATTCTTGCAGAAACACTTCTTCCTTTTCTGTTAAATAGTTATCAATTGCTGCAATTTTAACCAAATCACGAATTACGGTAACCCTATATCGATTGTCATATTTTATTAAATCTCTATAAATTGAATTCAAATCATTGTCTTGAGCTAAATATTTTTCGAATTTTTTAAATCTTTTATTAGCAATTAGATAAGGAAAATCTTTAATAAGTTGTTTCTTAATTATAGATTTTTCTTTTAGCAATACTCTACCATCAACCTTTATAAGCTCTGCACTTAATTTCAATAAATTTTGAGTTTTAACCCTACTTCCTATTCCTGTTAAACGACCTAGGTGATTTATAAACATTGCCAAATACGCAAGACAAATGGTTAATGCAATTCCCAAAATATTAGAATCTGGATCAATAAAAGCACCAATAACACTCAAAACTAATAAAGTAATAGTTATTGGATAAAAATATTGAAAAGGTATTCCGTTAGGAGATTTAGATGTTCGCATTCATGTGTTTCTGTTTTCAAATATAACCTTTTGAATCAAAAACTTAAAGAATATTCAATTGTTAAAAAATGATAATCTCAAGACTTTAATTCAAAATAAGTAGGTATTAAATGAACCTTTTCGTTCTTTTTGGATATTACTAGTACAACAGCTGTTATTACTCAGTCCGAGAATTGTCAGAAAATAGTGTTTTATTGTAGTTGTACTTTTCTCGGACTTATTTTTTTTAAAACTAAACTCAACCCTTATGAAAAACATAACCTTAACCCTATTCTCATTATTTTTAGTGCTATCCGTATTTGGTCAAAAACAAAAAGTATACTCAATAGTAAAACAGCCACAATCCATAGAATGGTACAAAACTCAGCTCGATTTATGGAGTGTAGAAACGAACTCTAACCCCAAAAATGCAATGGCCTGGCAAAATGCTTATACTGCCATGAGAATGTTGAAAATAAACAAAGCAGGAAAAACACAAGAAGATTTGAATGCATTTATCTCAAAGATGCAAAAAGCAATCCCCAATACTTTTGAATATCATTATTTGACTTATTATAACGGAGAAGTTGAGGGAGACAAATACGACAAGTTGTTTCATCACATAGAAAAAGCTTATCTATTAGATTCTACTCGATCTGAAATTTATCCTGATTTGGTTTCGTATTATTTACTTAAAGGAAACAAGAAAGAATATAATAGGTACAGCAACATTTGGTTCAATTCCAATTCTATTTCTCCCAATTTATTGAATTTTGGGTACAATATGCTTGCCTCTTGCGCAGATAAATCTGTGTTGATTACCAATGGAGATAACGATACTTACCCTTTGTTTTTGGTTCAAGAATCACTCGGATTCAAACCCAATGTAGAGGTCTTAAATATCTATTTACTTCAGAAAGAAGATTACAGAAATAGAGTGTTTAAAAAATTGAATATTCCTGTTTTTGATAAAAAAGAGTCTGATTACAAAGATGCTTATGATTTTATGAAAGCAATGGCTACACATCTAGAAAAAAACCTAGCTATTCCTTTATATTATGCTTCTACGGTTAATCCTGGTTTGTACAAAGCAAGTAAAGAAAAGGTATACATTACTGGCTTGGCATTGAAATACAGTGAAAACAAATTTGATAACATGGCGATTCTTAAAAAGAACGTAGAACAAAATTTTAAACTGGATTATTTGACTTCAAATTTTTACAATGACTTAAGCAAACAAGTAGTCTTAAACAGTAACCAAGCGTATCTTACAGGATTTCTAACACTATACAGACATTATTCGGATGCGGGAGAATTGCAAAAAAAGCAATGGCTAGAGAATATCTTGAAGAATATTGCTGAGACAAACCCAAACAAAGATTACATCTTAAAGTACATAAAGGAATGTTAAATCCTTTTGTATCATACAAAAAAAGCTCTGATGAAGCTTTGATGAAACGGTTGCAAAACCGTGACAACAAAGCTTTGGAAGAATTGTATCACAGGTATTTCAAAAAGCTGTACCACTTTAGTATAAAAATGCTGAATAACGACACAGAAACTGCCAATGATATTGTGCAAGATGTATTTATGAAACTGGTAGAATCTCCTCATAAATTTAATCTTGATAAGAAATTCAAATCTTGGGTATTTACTATTACTGCCAACGAATGCCGAAAGTTATTTAGGATAAAACCTATGAAAACGATAGAAGATAAAGAATTTGAAATTTCTATTGAGGAAGAAAACAACAGTGAAAACTTATCTCTTTTTATGCAAAAATTAGATCATAAACTGGAAGAATTAAGCGAAAGGCACAAAGAAGCTTTTATTCTTAAATACAACCAAGATTTTAGTCTGCAAGAAATAGCAGAACTTCAAGATTGTGCTCTGGGAACTGTAAAATCTAGGCTGCATTACACCACTAAGTTTCTTGCCGAAAATTTATCTCAATATAAATCTATGCTAATAAAATAAGACAATGAAAGAATCGGAATTAATAAAAAAAGCACAAGACGGCTACAAAAAAGAGCAGGAAGAACTGACTGAAAACACACAATTTCTTGACCAACTGAAAGAAGCGAATAACGAAAGAAGAAAACCTCTTTATTTACTTTGGTTAAGCAGACCAATTCCCGCTTATTCCTTGGCATTGGCAACATTATTCTTTTTATTCTTGTTGGTTACAGTAAAACCAAGACCTACAGAATTGATAGTGTATAACAATCCCGAAACCCTCATACAATACGATACAATTGTAATGAGAGATACGATACACATACTGAACGAAACGAAAAACACTAAGGCGATAGAATCTAAAAAATGGACTAATAAAATACCTAGACAAAAGAAAATAAATAAATCTGCTCCTAGACAAACAGTAGTAAACAACAGTGAATTTTATTTTGATGTTTCTCAAGTAAATGATCAACAAAATTTATCAGGAACTTCTGCTAATGATTCGGAATTAGCTCAGTTCTTGGGAGTGAATATTTAAAACCTTTTCAAATCTTCTTTAGCAAAAACCCATTCTGGAGTAATTAAATTTCCTTCAAAATTTGTAGAATACCAAGGGCTATTTGTTGTAGAATTAGGATTTATCAAAATCTCTATACTTTGTGCAGGCATATAACTTTGTGACAATAGAAATTGCTTCTCCCCTTTTGTGTTTTCGCAAACATCCATCACGGTAACGGCATGTCCGTATGGATTTCCAGATTGCACCAATACATCTCCAATTTGTATGTCCTTAAAATTTGAAACTGAATTCAATTGCTTTTTAAGAGAGGCAGTATTGGCATAGGAAAAGATATAGTTCATGTATTTTCTGAAACTAGGATAATCTTTTTTAGTCGTATATTTTACAAAAGGTTTCCATTTACCACTGGCTAATAAAAAGGTAATCTCGTTAACTTTTTTTTGTTCAAACAAATATTCTGCTCTTATCCGCATACAAGCATCTGCACATTGTTGTAAATCTTTGTCTCCAATATCAAAATCCAAAACAGCTACATGAATCGATTGATCAGGTTTTTCTTCTCCATTATAGTAATACACTACATTATCTTTCTTCAAATTTAGGTTTCTCATCCAATTTCCATAATCATTGGTTTTCAGCCTTTCAAAACCATAAGGAGTTTCAATTTCTACTAGTTTATTGGCTAGTTTTATTTCTTCTACAATTTCTTTTTCCTCTGTTACAATTTCGGAAACTGGAATAGAATTACAGCCCAAGTAAATAACGATTGGACTCAATAAAAATAATTTAAAAATGGATTTCATAAGCTTTGCTTTGCTGTGTAATTCATGACACATAAAAAGTAACGACAAAAGTCATGTAAAATTTTACTAAATCGATTTTACATTTATCAAACAAAAAGGTACATTTGAAGAGTAAAAAAAACAAATTATGAATTTCGAACTTACAGAAGAACAATTAGCCGTACAACAAGCAGCTAGAGATTTTGCTCAAAACTCTTGTTTACCAGGCGTTATAGAGAGAGATAGAGAACAAAGATTCCCTGCAGAACAAATAAAAGAACTAGGAGAACTAGGATTTTTGGGAATGATGACTAAGCCAGAAAACGGTGGAAGTGGAATGGATACTGTATCCTATGCAATTGCAATGGAAGAGATATCTAAAGTAGATGCTTCTGTATCTGTGGTTGTTTCTGTAAACAACTCTTTAGTTTGTTATGGATTAGAACAATACGGAAACGAAGAGCAAAAGAAAAAATATTTACAACCTCTTGCAAAAGGAGAAAAAATAGGAGCATTTTGTTTGTCTGAGCCAGAAGCTGGATCGGATGCAACATCTCAAAGAACCACAGCTATTGATATGGGTGACCATTATTTAGTAAACGGTACAAAAAACTGGATTACAAATGGAGGTACTGCTTCTACTTATTTGGTAATTGCTCAAACTGATGCTGAAAAAGGTCACAGAGGAATTAACGCACTTATCGTAGAAAAAGGAATGCCAGGTTTTGAAGTTGGAGCCAAAGAAGATAAACTAGGAATTAGAGGAAGTGATACACATACTTTAACATTTACAGATGTAAAAGTTCCTAAAGAAAATAGAATTGGAGCTGATGGATTTGGATTCAAATTTGCAATGTCTACTTTATCTGGTGGAAGAATTGGTATTGCTGCACAAGCCTTAGGAATTGCTGCTGGAGCTTACGAATTGGCACTTAAATATTCTAAAGAAAGAGAAACTTTTGGAAAACCAATTCACCAACACCAAGCTATTGCTTTTAAATTGGCAGATATGGCTACAGAAATTGAAGCTGCAAGACTTTTAGTATACAAAGCTGCTTGGATGAAAGACCAAGGAATGGATTACACAGAAGCTTCTGCAATGGCTAAATTATATGCCTCTAAAGTAGCAATGGAAGTAACAGTAGAAGCTGTTCAGGTTCATGGTGGATACGGGTTTGTAAAAGAATACCACGTAGAAAGATTGATGAGAGATGCTAAAATCACTCAGATATATGAAGGAACTTCTGAAATTCAAAAAATTGTTATTTCAAGAAGTATTTTAAAATAAAATAACGTAACTTACGGTAAATAAAATTAAACATCTCGAGATTTCGGGGTGTTTTTTTATGACTAAAATTTAAATTATTATGGGAAGAAAGACAGAAAATAAAGAGTGGAACGAAATAAAAACAAACGACAGTTGGGCGATTTTTAAAATAATGGCCGAGTTTGTAGAAGGATATGAAAAGATGGCAAAAATAGGACCTTGTGTTTCTGTTTTTGGATCTGCAAGAACCACAGAAGACAATAAATATTACAAGTTAGCCGAAGAAGTATCTTTCCTCCTAACGCAAAACAACTATGGAGTAATTACAGGAGGAGGTCCTGGAATTATGGAAGCAGGAAACCGTGGTGCAAGACGTGGAGCAGGAATTTCTGTGGGATTAAACATAGAATTACCTTTTGAGCAATCTTCAAATGATTATATAGATAGCGACAAATCGATAGATTTTGATTATTTCTTTGTTCGTAAAGTAATGTTTGTAAAATATGCACAAGGATTTATTGCATTGCCAGGAGGATTTGGAACTTTAGATGAATTATTTGAAGCTCTTACTCTTATCCAAACTAAGAAAATTGGAAAATTTCCTATTATCTTAATGGGAAGTGAATATTGGAAAGGAATGGTTTCTTGGATTAAAGAAACAATGCTTGGTGAAGAAAACAACATTAGCCCAGAAGACATGGATTATATGCAAATTGTAGATACTCCTCAAGAAGCGGTAGATATCATTAATACATTCTACGGAAGTAATAAACTGCAACCAAACTTTTAGTGAGAACGATTGTAATCATAACTTTTTTATTGAGCTTTTCTTTTACCGGAAAAGCTCAATCTTTTTGTGATACTATGTTGGGGCATTATTTTCAGTTTGAGTATAAA
>CAXIAX010000066.1:0-14837 GCA_964021785.1 uncultured Flavobacteriales bacterium | reverse complement strand
ACATCATCAATCGTAATTCTCCCAATCAAGATACTATCAGGGTTAAGAACGGGAAGCGCTACAAAATCATATTTTTTCATCATAGATGCAACCTCTTCCAGGCTTTCATCTGATCTTACTGAACGAATACTATCGTTATAAATATCTTTTACAAGAGTTCCTTTTTTTGCAAATAACAGACTTTTTAAAGACAACATACCTGTTAGCCTTTTGTCGTTATCCACTACATACACAGTATAGATGTACTGAACATCCTCTGCCTGTATTCTCATCTCTTCTATACATTGGTCGGTAGTCCAATTTTCATTTACGCAAATAAGCTCTGTACCCATTATGGCACCAGCAGTATCTTCGTCATATTGCATAAGAGATGCAATATCTATGGCTTGTTGTGGATCTTCTATTTGTGAGATTACTTGCTCCTGCTTCTCCTCCGACATTTCTGCCATGATATCTGCAGCATCATCAGAGTCCATGTTATCCATTTGCCCTGCAATTTCCTTTGCCGAAAGGGCTTCCAGAAATTTAATCCTCACATCTTCTTCAAGCTCAACTAATACATCTGAGGCTGTTTCATCCTCCAACAATCGGTAAATGAACTTTGCTTCATCCATGGATACTACATCCAAAATTTCAGCAATATCCGCTTCGTGAAGATTTTTTATTATACCCAAAATTGCATTTCCGTTATTAACGGAAACTAGATCTTGAATCTCTTCAATAAACTCTTTGGTTATTTTAAATTGTAAATCCATCCTTTGTTGTGCTTAGATGGGCAAATATACAGTTTTAGAATACGATTTCCGAATTGAGGTAGCAATTACTCCCCTCCTATTTTTTTAATGCTCTCTCTGCATTAATTGTTCGGCAAAAAATTGGATTGAACTAGTATCATAACCTTCTATGGAGCTGAGACTTTGAGCAGATAATTGAAAATACTCTTCAATCATTTTTTCTGTTTTCTCTTTTACTTCAATTTGTTCAAATACAGTTTTTAATTTCTCAACCCTATCCAAATCTTGGCTATTTATTAGTTCTTTTATCTTTTGCTTAATTCCAGGAGTAGATTCCTGCATGGCCAGTAAATAAGGGATGCATTTTTTTTTGTTTATTAAATCTCCTCCTACTACTTTTCCCATTGCGGCACTTTTTGGATATAAATCCAAATAGTCGTCTTGCAACTGAAACGCCAATCCTAAATTGATTCCGAAATCGTATATTTTTTCTTGAATTTCTTTAGATGCTTTTCCTAATATTGCACCTGCCTCAAAACAAAATCCAATTAAAACCGAAGTTTTATTCTTTATCATTTCTAAATATTGAGGAATAGAAACTTCTTCTTTTTCCTCAAAATCCATATCATCTTGTTGCCCTTCGCACAACCAAAGAGCCATTTTATTAAAGGCTTTGTAAATTTTTGGTTGAAACTCCTCTGGAATTCTTTCTATTAATTGATAAGCCAAAATTAACATTGCGTCTCCAGAAAGAATGGCACAATTTACATCCCATTTTATATGGACAGTTTCATTTCCTCTTCTCAAACTAGAAGCATCCATGATATCGTCATGCATTAAGGTAAAATTGTGAAACACCTCAGCTGCAAGAGCTAGCGGCATAGCATGTTTTGGGTCTCCTCCAAATAGCTTTGTTGCATCCAAAAGCACAGAAGGTCTTATTCTTTTTCCTCCAATATTCAAGATATACTTTACAGGCTCGTAAAGAGCATGCGAATTTAGAGTTTCAAGGTAATTCTTAATCTCAATCTCAATCAATTCTTTGTTGTTCATTCACTCTTAGTTTTCTTCTTCTTCAATCAAAGTCATTAAAAAATCTCCGTACCCACTTTTTAGTAAAGGAGTTGCTATTTTTCTTAATTGTTCTTTATCTATAAATCCTCTTGTATAAGCTACGGCTTCAATACATCCTATTTTCAATCCTTGTCTTTCTTCTACAACTTGCACAAATTGACTTGCTTGAATTAAAGAATGAAATGTTCCCGTATCCAACCAAGCTGTCCCTCTATCCAAGATAGAAACACTCAATTTACCTTGCTTCAAATACTCATTATTTACATCAGTAATTTCATACTCTCCCCTTGCACTAGGTTTTATTTTCTTAGCTATTTCAACTACAGAATTATCGTAAAAATACAATCCTGGAACTGCATAATTTGATTTAGGCTTCAATGGTTTTTCTTCAATAGAAATTGCATTCATTTCTGCATCAAACTCAACTACTCCATATCTTTCTGGATCGGATACGTGGTATGCAAAAACAACTCCTCCTTCTGGATTTACTTGTTCTTGTAGGTTTTTGGATAAGTCTCCACCATAAAAAATATTATCTCCCAAAATAAGAGCAACACCATCATCTCCAATAAAATCTTCTCCCAAAACAAATGCTTGAGCCAATCCATTAGGTACTTCTTGTACTTGGTATGAAAATTCACATCCAAGTTGACTACCGTCTCCCAATAGTTTTTCAAAATTCGGTAAATCTTGTGGGGTAGAAATAATCAATATTTCTCTTATCCCTGAACTCATCAAAGTGGCCAAAGGATAATAAATCATAGGTTTATTATACACAGGCATTAGCTGCTTGCTCACTGCCAAAGTTAATGGGTGCAATCTTGTACCCGAACCTCCTGCTAAAATTATTCCTTTCATAAAATTTCGAATTTATAATTCTTGACTAAAATAAGCTTTATTAAGAGTAATTACAAAAATTACAATCTAAAGTCTTTTCAGTATCTTCGACTTAATCAATAAAACACCTCATTTATGTCCCAAAAATATAAGATAGACTATTATTCCTTCTTAGGATTTATCTTATTTGCTTTTTTAATTGTCTTCGTTTGGAGGTTTCAATCTGGGTATTACATTCTATATCCGTTTACTATTCTTGGCACTTGGTTTCACGAAATGGGACATGGAGTTATGTCTATGATTGTGGGCGGAAGTTTCCAATACCTAGAAATATTCCCTAATGGATCTGGGCTAGCTCATAGCAGTTATTACGATTCGGATTTCTATTTCAATAAAAATCTAGCTCTTTCTATGGTTACCGCAGCCGGTTTATTTGGTCCTCCGTTTGTTGGTTCTGTTTTAATCTTAATGAGCAAAAGTTTCAAGAAATCTAAAATTATTCTTTTCATCCTCTCCGTTTCCATGCTTATTTCTGTGGTAATTTGGGTGAGAACAACTGTTGGGGTTGTGGTAATTTTAGCTTTGGGAGCCTTGTTCCTGTTCATTGCTGTAAAAGGAAAATCTATGGCACAGCAACTCACAGTACAAATCATTGGTGTAATGGCCTGTGTAGACACCTACAAACAAATAGGCTATTTATATACCGAAAAAGTTACTGTAGGAGGTTTGCAAGAAAGCTTTTCTGATACAGGTTCTATAGCCGCTCGTTTAGGAATGACTTATGCTTTTTGGGGAACGCTAATTCTTATTGTGAGTTTTGTGATGTTAGTTTACAGTTTATATTTGAGAAATAGGACGAGGGCCTAACTCCAATAGTTTTGTTTTAAAAAAAACATGAGAGTTGAAAGGTTAATCCCTGCCTGTACAACAGTTATATATACAGTAATTATAGAAATAAACTAAAAGAAATAGTTTTCTAACAATTCTAGTTTTCGATATCCACAAATTTATACCCAACACCTTTCACAGTTTTGATATAATCTTCGCCAATTTTTTCTCTCAGCTTTCTAATGTGAACATCAATTGTTCTGTCTCCTACCACAATATCATCTCCCCATACAGAAGCAAAAATCTTCTCTCTGGTAAATACATTGTTGGGTCTAGACATTAATAGAGCTAGCAATTCAAATTCTTTCTTTGGCAAAGAAATCTCTACGTCATTCTGCATGACTACATATTTTTCTCTGTCAATAAACATGCTCGAGTTTGACTCTACATTTTTTACCTCTTGCGAGTTTCTTCTTAGCAGTCCTTTTATTTTACTAAAAAGTACTTTTGGTTTAATAGGCTTAGTAATGTAATCATCTGCGCCAGCATCAAACCCTGCAATTTGCGAATAATCTTCGCTTCTTGCTGTTAAGAAAGTAATAATTGTATTTGCCAATAAAGGATTTTGTCTTATTTCCCCACAAGCCTCTATACCGTCCATTTCGGGCATCATTACATCCATGATAATTAAATCAGGAATAAATGTATTAGCTTTTTCAATTGCTAATCTTCCGTTCAATGCAGTTTCTACAGAGTATCCTTCTTTGGTTAAATTGTATTCGAGTAAATCTAAGATATCCTCGTCATCATCAACCAATAATATTTTATTTGGATTCATATTTTGTTTAAAATTCCTTAACAAAGGAAACTATTTTTTCCTATTCCTAGCTCACTTTTCATAAAAATAATACTGGCTTAACATTGAGTTAATATTAATAAAAGTTCTTTGCACAACCAAAAAGTAAACAAGAAAAAGAGGTTTACGATTTATTAACATAAAGTTAGTTTTTAGGTAAAACGTTTGCCAGCAACTTGAAATACATTTGCACAGAAACAAATATTAAAAAAAACGAAAAAAAAATGAAACTAAGACATTTAACAATCGCAGCATTAAGTATTGCATTAGCACTTTCTTCTTGTAAAAAAGAAGATCCAATTACAACAACTACTACTACAACTAGTACAAGTGGAAATACAGTTGTAACAGCAAACATTACAACTAACACAACTTGGACGAAAGACAAAGTGTATCAATTAGGAGGAAGAATTGCTGTAACAAATGGCGCTACTTTGACAATTGAAGCTGGTACAGTAATAAAAGGAGAAGCAGGAACAGGAACGAATGCAACTGCATTATTGATTGCTCAAGGAGCGAAGTTGATGGCAAACGGTACAGCATCTTTACCAATTATATTTACATCTGTTGCAGATGAAATTACTTCATCAGATATCGCAGCAGGAAATTTTGCAAGTCCAAATTTAGATTCTGATATTGATGGATTATGGGGAGGAGTTATTGTTTTAGGAAAAGCACCAATTTCAGCTGGATCTGATGTTGTTTCTACTCAAATTGAAGGAATACCTACTTCTGATGCTAACGGATTATATGGAGGAACTGATGCTACTGATAATTCTGGTTCTATTAAATACGTATCTATTAGACATGGAGGGACTAACATTGGTTCTGGAAACGAAATTAACGGATTAACTCTTGGTGGAGTTGGAAGCGGAACTGTAATAGAAAACATTGAAATCGTATCTAACCAAGATGATGGAATCGAATGGTTTGGTGGAACTGTAAATGTATCTAACGTAGTTTCTTGGAACTGTAATGATGATGCTTTGGACACTGACCAATCATGGGCTGGTACATTAGATAACTTTGTAGTTATTACTCCAGCTGGACACTGTTTTGAATTAGATGGACCTGAAGGAACAATGGCTGCTGGTCATACTATCCAAAATGGAACTGTAATTGCAGGAAACGGAACTAGAAACGCAGAAGACTTAATAAATGTTGATGCAAACTCTATAGTAAATTTAACAAACATACACTTTACTGGAATCCAAACTGGACAACAAGTAAACAGAGTAACTGCAACAGGAGTTGTATTCTCGGGAATAACTTTAGATGTAGCATCTGCTGATTTAGCTAGCCATGTAAATGGAACAGTACCTGCAGGGATTACAATTGGAGGATCTTCTTCTTCGCAAGCTGATTTAACAAAATTTGGTTGGACTTGGGCTAAAGAAGCTGGAAAATTCTAAAAATAAATAAATATAACAAACAACAGAAAAGCAGCCTTGATAGTCAAGGCTGTTTTTTCTGTTTCTCTTTATTAATATAATTACAAAATGAAACATTTATATCTTATAGCTCTATTGCTAACGTCTTCAATCGTATTTTCTCAAGGAACAATTAGAGGAACGATACTTGACGGAGAAAATGGTGAAACAATTATTAATGCCACAGTTCAAATAGAAGGAACTACAAAAGGTGCTGTAACCGATTTGGATGGTGTTTATTCTCTTTCAATACAGCCAGGAACTTATGACTTAAAAGTTTCGTTTATTTCTTATCAAACTATTGTTATTAAAGGAATAATTGTAAAAAACAATGAAGTAACCCTTGTAAAAGATATTAATCTAATGATTAAATCTGACGAAATGGCGGAGTTTACTGTGGTTGCTGAAGCAGTAAGAAACAATGAAGGTGCATTGGATATCATTAAAATGAATGATACAAAAATGTTAGATGGAATTACTTCAGATAAAATTAAATTGACTGGAGATGGTACTGCCGGGGAAGCTGCAAAAAGAATTACTGGAGTATCCGTAGAAGGAGGAAAATACCTATATGTAAGAGGACTGGGTGATAGATATACAAAAACAACTTTAAATGGAGTGTCGATTCCTGGATTAGATCCAGATAGAAACTCACTTCAAATGGATATTTTTCCATCAAACTTGATTAGCAATATTATTGTAAGCAAGAATTTCACTGCTGATTTAGCTCCAGATTTTGCTGGAGGTGCAATCAACATTGAAACAATGGCTTTTCCAGATAAAAAGATTTTTGATGTTTCTTTTGGAATGTCATACAACCCACAAATGAATTTTAAGAGTGATTTTTTAACCTATAATGGAGGAAATACTGATTTTTTAGGATTTGATGATGGAAGCAGAGCATTGCCTACAGAAGCAAACTCAAGCAGTATTCCCACTCCTATCAGTGGAGCATCAGATGAAGAAGTTTTTAATTTTGTGAATAGCTTTGATAAAGAATTAGCAGCAAAACAACAAACTAGTCTTGCCGATTATAGCCTTGCCTTAACTTTTGGGAATCAAATTGATTTAAAAAACAAAACTTCAAAAAGATTGGGATACATTTTTTCAGCTTCATACAAATCAGAATATAATTATTATGATGATGTAACTTATGGAGAGTATCAAAAAAGTATCGCCAATGATGAAAATGAAATGGTTGCTGCAAACCTACAAGAAGGACAAATAGGTGAAAGAGAATATTTGATTGGTTTATTAGGAGGAATTGCATACAAGAGTAATGACGACAAGATAAAATTTACTGCTATGAGATTGCAAAATTCAGCAAAAAAAGCAGCTCAATTTGATATAGATAACAATGGACAAGCAGTGGGGCAATCAGGTTATTATGCAGGTGCAAATAATTTAGAATTTAACCAAAGAGCTATTACAAACTTTCTTCTATCTGGAGATCATTACAGAGAAGAATCTAATTGGGAAATTAACTGGAAAATATCTCCAACATTTTCTTCATCTAATGATCCTGACCTTAAATCTACAGCATTTACATATACTGAAACTGACACTTCTTTTAGTGGTGGAGCTGGAGGTTATCCAACAAGAATTTGGAGAAGTCTTAACGAAATGAATTTTGCCACTAAAGTGGATTTAACAAAAAAATATACGTTTAAAGAAAAAGAAGGAAAACTGAAATTTGGAGTTAGCGAGATCTTTAAAACTAGAGACTATGAGGTATTAATCTATAATTTACAGTTTTTTGGAGGTCAAAACTTATCAAGTACAGACCCAGATGATGTATTGGATGCAGAAAATATATACTCGCAAGGAGGTAGTAATATCTATTTTCAATCAGGAAATAGTACCCCTAATTCAAATGCATACCAATCTAGTGTAAATAATATCGGACTATATGTATCAAACGAATACATGTTAACCAAAAAATTGAATACGATTGTAGGACTAAGAGCTGAAAACTATGTGCAATGGCATACAGGAAGAGACCAGCTATATGCTAGTGGAGATGAAACTAATGGTGTAAATTTAGATCATGACAAAGTATTAGAATCTTTTGATTTATTTCCAAGTGTAAACTTAATATACAAGATGAGAGAAAAACAAAATTTCAGATTATCTTATGGAAGAACAATTGCAAGACCATCTTTCAAAGAATTGTCATTTGCACAAATTTTAGATCCAATTTCAAACAGAATATTTAATGGAAGTTTATTTGAATACTCGGATTGGGACGGAAACTTACAAGAAACAAGAATTGATAATCTTGACTTTAGATGGGAATTATACAGTAAAGTTGGTCAAATGATTTCAGTAAGTGCATTTTACAAGTTTTTTGAAAAACCTATTGAGTTAGTGAGAATTGCAGAACAACAAACAAGTACAGAATACCAAGCTAGAAACGTAGGAAATGGAAATTTGTTAGGACTTGAATTTGAATTCAAAACTAAACTAGGAATGATTTCTAACGAAAAAAATGAGTTCAACCTAAGTGGAAACTTGATTTTGGTTAAATCAGAAATTTCAATGACTGATTCTGAGTATAAATCTAGGCTTGCTTACGAAAAGGAAGGTGAAAATATTACTAACAAAAGACAAATGGCTGGACAATCTCCTTATGTAGTGAATGCAGGAGTAACTTATACAAATAAAGAAAATGCAATTCAAGCAGGACTATTTTATAACGTAAAAGGGCCTACTCTTTATATAGTAGGAGCAGGATTATTTCCAGACATTTATACAGATCCTTTTCACAGTTTAAATTTCTCTATCAATAAAAGATTTGGAAAAGAAGACAGAACAAAAATTGATTTTAAAGTGTCCAACATACTTGGGGATAATAACTACAACTACTACTCTTCTTTTGGAGCAGAAGATCAAGTATATTCTGAATTCAGTATTGGAAGATCATTTAGTGTAGGGATTAGCCACAAGTTTTAATCTTACTTACAAAAACCTGAAAAGGGTAGCTAGAATCATTTTTCTAGCTACCCTTTTTTTTATGCGTTTTATTTTTGTTTAGAAATGAAGATCAAATTGTAATCTGTAATAAAATAAATCATCACTCCCTGCCACTTCTCTGTAACTTAAATCCGTCTGAACTTTTAATTTATGTCCTACAATGTATTTTGAAACTCCCACTGTGTATTCATTCTCTTTGCTAGAAGAAACAGGTGACAAATGAGTATACCTAACAATTGGTTGCCAATTGTTCTTGAACAAATAACTAGCTTGAAGTGTTGCCGCTTCTCCCGTATAATACGTTCCTAAAACTGCAACTGTTGTAGCATCATATACATTATTATCGCCACCAGAAACTGTTTTGTTCGCATATTCTCCCATCATAGAGAATCCATCATATTTATAAATAAAATCTCCAAAAAAACCTATTAATCTTTTAAGTTGCGATTTATCTGCCAATATAAAATCTCCTCCCTGCCCTCTTTCTCTTCCTGCCTTATCGTTTATATCATAAGTAAACCCAACAGATAATTTTGGTTTCTCTTCTCTCTTCAAATCTCCACCTTTATAATCCCCTTTAGATTTAAACTCTCCCATAGGCAACATTTCCACTCTAAAAGTATAATCGTTCCCTCCAATATTTCCACTCGTCACGTTTCTTCCTTCTCCTTGTGAAAATGCAAATGCTTCCTTTATTACAAATTGATTACCCAATTTCATTTTGTGGTGTAATTGCAGCCCCATATCTCTGTCCAAATTAAATCTACTGTTCAATCTACTTCTATCTACCGACTCCAAATCTGCCGAAGAAATAACCCTTTCTCTATTTCCTGGCAATTTTGTTTGACCTGCCCAAAGTGTAAAGTTTTTATAAAAATTCCATTTTATAACAGCATCCATCAAAAATCTAGGAGAATTACTATAATCAGACGTACCACCACCACTCATATCTCTATTAGATAAACCTAACTCAATTTTATATTGAAGCTTAGTAGTATAAGCAAATCCTTTTAACTTAATCCTTGATCTTCTTATCATAAAATTAGAAATTGGATTAGATAATTTATCCAATTCATCATTAGTAACATCCCAAGAATTAATATAAAGTGATTGAACTCTAAGCCCAATATTCATTGAGAAAGATGAATCTTTACCCACGATATCAAACCCTTTGCCAAATTTATTGTTAGTTTCTTGTGCATTTACTTGATTGATAAACAACATAAATAAAGCTATATATATAAAATATTTTTTCATAAAAAGACCCATTTCGTATTAATTAATTATTATTTTTTCGTTTCCAAAAGTACTTATATATAACATTCAGTTTACATTAAATTAAAATTTGACCTTTCCTTAATCTACATTTAACATTAAATTAATATTGAACTCCTTTAGGTTTAATTCATATAAGTTACTTTTGACCAAAATTATACTAAACGAGACATGAAAAAATTTGCTGCTATATTTCTTGTATCCTTCTTATTTAATTTTGGGCTTACAGCTCAAGATTCTATTCAAGAAGTTACTCCTGCCGTACCTACCGAATCGGTAAAACTAACTAATGACATTCTTCACAACATTTTTGCAAAAGAAAAAGAAGCTGCTGCAGACATTAGCTGGTTAATTGATTACTCTGCAATCCCTCAATTAGAAAGAGAAGGATACACAGTAACTATCAAGTACAACACTGATATTGGAGCAAAAAGAAACAAAAATGGTTTTGCAAACTCTGATTGGACAGAAGTTAAAAACATTCCTTTGGCAACTACGCACTTTCCATTAGAAAAATTAATTGGAGGAGAAAAGTACGTTTACAAAGTAGGAATTGAAAAAGGAGACGAGCACATCTTCTCTTCTAAACAAAAATTTAAAACAGAAAGAGAATGGGGCCTATTTAGAGTTTTAGTTCTTATCGGAGCTTTAGGTTTATTCATCTACGGAATGAAAGTAATGAGTGAAGGATTGCAACAAGCTGCCGGATCTAGATTAAGAAAAATGCTGGGAGCAATTACTTCTAACAGATTTAAAGGGGTTTTAACAGGATTTGGAATCACTTCTATTGTTCAGTCGTCTTCTGTTACTACAGTAATGACGGTAAGTTTTGTAAATGCAGGATTACTTACTCTAATGCAATCAGCAGGAGTAATGATGGGAGCAAATATTGGAACTACAATTACAGCTTGGCTTATTAATCTATTTGGATTTAAAGTAAGTATGGCTTCTTATGCCTACATAATTATTGCAGTTGGAGCGCCACTTTTATTTTTTGGAAAAACAAAATTCAAAGCTTGGGCTAGTACAATTATAGGATTTGCTTTATTATTCATGGGATTAGGAGCACTTAAATCTGCTGTACCAGGATTAGATGAAGATTCTGCTTTAGTACAGTTCTTTGCCGCTTACAACAATGGAGGTATTTTAAGTAACTTAATGTTTGTAGGATTAGGAACAATTGCTACTGTAGTAATTCAATCTTCTTCTGCAGCAATGGCACTTACTATGACTTTAGTAGCAGCAGGAGTTATTCCTTTTGAAGTTGCGGCAGCAATGATTCTTGGGGAAAACATTGGAACAACTATTACAGCTGAGCTTGCTTCGTTAATTGGAAACGTACATGCAAAACGTTCTGCTCGTATTCACTCTATGTTCAACCTTATTGGTGTAACATGGGCAATTCTACTATTACCTTTCTTATTGCAAGGGATAAGATACTTAATGGAATACACTGGTGGTGGAGATCCATTTGTAGACACTAAAGAAGCTGCCAATACAGGACTTGCTTTATTCCATACTATATTCAACTTAATGAACGTATTGTTATTAATTGGATTCGTACCTCAATTAGTTAGAATTGCTGAAAGAACAGTAAAATCTAAAGGAGACGAAGATGAAGAGTTCCACTTAGAGTTTATCAGTACAGGAATTATGGCAACACCAGACTTATCTATTTTGGAAGCTAAAAAAGAAATAGAAAAATTTGGAAACATAACTCAAAAAATGAATGGTTATGTAACTAGCTTATTGGTAGAAAAAGAAAGTAAAAAATCTAACAAACTACTTAAGAAGGTTAAAAAATATGAAGAAATTACTGACAGACTAGAGCTCGAAATTGCTGATTACTTAGCAAAAGTTTCTCAAGGAGAAATGAGCACAGAAACTTCTATTAGAATTAGAGGAATGCTGAGCATGGTGGGAGATTTAGAAAGAATTGGAGATATTTATTACCAAATTTCTAAAACTATTGAATCTAAAATGGAGAAGAAAATCTGGTTCAGTCCTACTCATAGAGAAAAACTACTTGAACTTGGCGCTAAGGTCAATGATGCTTTTGAAATTATGAATGCAAACTTGACCGAAAATTACAGTTCTGTTTCGATTGAAAAAGCATTGGAAAAAGAAAAAGAGATCAATAAACTAAGAAACGAAATTAGAAAGCAACACTTGAAAGAAATTGGTCAAGGAAATTACGATACAGTAACTGCCTCTCTTTACAGTAATATCTTCCACTCACTAGAGAAAGTAGGAGATCACATTATAAATGTAACTGAAGGACTTGTAGGAAACATGGACTAACTAATAGAAGAAAGACTTTATGCCAAAAGCTCCAGAATAAATATTCTGGAGCTTTTTTTGTTTGAAATATTCAATCAAAATGTTTGTCATTCCTGCGAAGGCAGGAATCCTATTCTTCAGACTGATTCTCGTTTCTAGATTCCCGCCTTCGCGGGAATGACAGATGGAAAAAACTACTTTACCCTTTTTGGATTTTTAGAAACAAATGCCTCCCAACCTGTATAGGATTCTCCTTTTTCTGTAGGGTCTCCCTGAAAAAAATGACAAACAGCAGCTGCTAATCCATCTGTTGCATCCAATCGTTTTGGCAAAGTTTTAATCTTCAATAAAGTTTGCAACATGGCTGCTACCTGCTCTTTACTCGCATTTCCACTCCCTGTAACCGATTGTTTTATCTTTTTGGGTAAATACTCCGTAATTGGAATGTCACGGTACAAGCCGGCTGCCATAGCAACTCCTTGCGCCCTTCCCAATTTCAACATAGATTGTACATTTTTACCAAAGAATGGTGCTTCAATAGCCAATTCATCTGGGTGATATTCGTCAATAATACCAAGAGTCCGTTCAAATATCTTTTTCAATTTCATTGCGTGAGTCTCATATTTGGTTAATATAATTTCTCCAAAAGAGATAAGAGTAATTTTACTTCCTACACATTTGATGATTCCATACCCCATAACGGTTGTACCTGGGTCAATTCCTAATATGATTCTTTCTTTTGCCAATGTTTGTTGTTTTATTATTTCAAAGATAAGTTAAAAATAACTACTTACTCAAACCTATTAAATCAAGAATGTCTGTCATTTCGAGTGAATTTTAATGAAGCTTTGCAGAATTGAAATTAGTATCGAGAAGTGACTGTCGAGAATGGCGAATCGAAATCCCATATTTGTTCTCGATACTAAATAATTTCCTTTTCAGTCAATTATTTCACTCGAACTGACAACTACCCGAGTTCTAATAAATAAAGATATTCCTAAACAATTTTAATAAAATCAAGGTTAGCTATACAAAAACTCTTAATTTTACTTTTCAAAAATTAAAACAAGACCCATGTCAGACGATTTACTAAAAAAAGTAATTTCTCACGCCAAAGAATACGGCTATATTTTCCCATCTTCAGAGATTTATGATGGATTAAGTGCAACATACGATTACGGACAAAATGGTTCGGAATTGAAAAACAACATCAAAAACTACTGGTGGACTGCCATGGTAAAGATGCACGAAAATATTGTGGGGATTGATGCTGCCATTTTTATGCACCCAGCTACTTGGAAAGCTTCTGGACACGTAGATGCATTTAACGATCCTTTGATTGATAACAAAGATTCTAAAAAGCGTTACCGTGCAGATGTTTTGATTGAAGATCACGTAGAAAAAATTAGATTAAAAATAGACAAAGACGTAGCCAAAGGCCTTAAGCGTTTTGGAGATGATTTTGACGAAGCCGAATTTCGCAAAACAAACCCAAATGTGTTAAGAAACATGGCAAAAATTGAAGAAATTGAGCAAAAGTTCAAAGATTCTTTAGGAAAAGACGATTTGCCTGCGGTAAAAGAATTGATAGAAGAATTGGGAATTGCTTGTCCTGTTTCAGGTTCAAAAAACTGGACAGATGTACGTCAGTTCAACTTGATGTTTAGCACAGAAATGGGATCTACTGCCGAAGGAGCAAACACAATTTACCTAAGACCAGAAACGGCTCAAGGGATTTTTGTAAACTACCTTAACGTACAGAAAACTGGACGAATGAAGATTCCTTTTGGAATTGCACAAATAGGAAAAGCTTTCCGTAACGAGATTATTGCTCGTCAGTTTATCTTTCGTATGAGAGAATTTGAACAAATGGAAATGCAATTTTTCATTAAACCAGGAACACAAAAAGAATGGTTTGAATATTGGAAAAAAACAAGAATAGAATGGCATAAATCACTAGGATTGGGAGAAGAAAACTACCGTTTTCACGATCATTTAAAACTAGCTCACTATGCTGATGCTGCAACTGACATTGAGTTTAACTTCCCTATGGGTTTCAAAGAATTGGAAGGAGTTCATTCTCGTACCGATTTTGATTTGAAAGCACACGAAGAGCACTCAGGAAAAAAACTGCAATATTTTGACCCACAAGAGAACAAAAGTTACGTTCCTTATGTGATAGAAACTTCTATTGGGCTGGACAGAATGTTCTTAGCAATTTTATCTAATTCATTGAAAGAAGAAAAGCTTGAAAACGGAACTGAAAGAACTGTTTTGGCTCTTCCTCCTGCACTTGCTCCTATCAAGGTTGCGATTATGCCTTTGACCAAAAAAGACGGGTTGCCAGAGAAAGCAAGAGAAATTTTTGACGAGTTGAAATTTGATATGAACTGTACGTATGACGAGAAAGATTCTCCAGGAAAACGTTACAGAAGACAAGATGCTATAGGAACACCTTTCTGCGTAATGGTAGATCACCAAACTTTGGAAGACAACACAGTTACAATTCGTGATAGAGATACCATGGAAAGCGACAGAGTTGCCATTTCT
>CAXIAX010000065.1:0-14925 GCA_964021785.1 uncultured Flavobacteriales bacterium | reverse complement strand
GATATAAAAACTCCCTAGTGTGTACGAGAACATAAAACAAACACTTTCCTTTTACAACATTGACTGTACTAAGCCTTATTACATCTCTTTGGAAAGCGAAATTTTTAAGTTTTCGGAAAAACAATTCCGAATGGATTTTTATGCATTTGGTATTTGTACGGCTGGAGAAATTACACTAGAAATTGACAATAGCGAATACACACTAGCTAAAAACAGCTTAATAATTTCGGCTCCTTCTACTACCATAAAATTCATAAAAGCGAGCGAAGATTACAAAATGAACGTTCTCTTGTTCGAGAAAAATTTCTTGCTAAAGAATATCTCAAATCCTTTTATTCTAGAAAAAATGGTCTTGTTTCAGCACAACAGCTATTCCATATTTGAAGAAGACCAAAAAGCTATTACCAAACTCACTAGCTTTCTTGCTTACATAGAAGAAACGGGTAAAAAAAGCGGAAAATATACAGATGAAATTATTCGCACCATTATTTTCAATCTTTTACTAGAGGTTGCCGAGATAAACGAAAAAGATGCTACCCACTCTGCCGACACAGATAAAACTCATTCTGATTTGTATTTGAAATTTAGGCAATTGGTATTAGACAATATTTTGATAGATAAATCGGTTCAGTTTTATGCCAAAAAGCTAAATGTCTCCAACAAGTATTTGATAGAGATTGTAAAAAAATCGAGCGAGAAAACTCCTCACGAAATTATTGATGAATTATTACTAAAAGAAGCTTACGTTTTCTTGGGCGATACAGAACTTACAATTTCTGAAATTGCATTCAAACTGAGGTTCAATTCTGTTTCTGCCTTTGGTCGTTTTTTCAAAAAATACGCTTCCCTATCCCCTTCTGAATACAGAACAAAAGAGAACCTTATTCATTAATAAAAATAAGGATAAGAATACCGAATTTGGGGATATGTTTTTGATTGGTAACCGCCTTAACTTTGTTGTACAACAAACAAAAACTACAAAGATGAACTACAAAAATATAACGATAGCGGGAAGTGGGGTTTTAGGATATCAAATTGCGTTTCAAACTGCATTTCATGGATTTAAAGTAACGGTATACGACATAAATGATGAAGTACTAGAAAAAGCAAAAGCGAAATTTAATGTAATGAGCGAAGCGTTTAAAACAGATTTAAATGCAACACAAGAACAGCTGGATCAAACTAAGCTAAACCTTAGCTACACATCAGACTTGAAAGAAGCAGTAAAAGAGGCTGATCTTATGATTGAGTCGGTTCCAGAAAACCCACAAATAAAAACAGAATTTTACGAGAAGCTAGCTAAAGTTGCTCCAGAAAAAACAATCTTTGCCACCAACTCTTCTACTCTATTGCCAAGCGATTTTGCAGCAGCTACAGGAAGACCTGAGAGATTCTTGGCCTTGCACTTTGCCAATAGCATTTGGAAACACAACACTGCCGAAATAATGGGACACCCAGGAACAGACGCAACCGTATTTGAAGATGTAGTGGAATTTGCCAAAGCAATTGGAATGTTGGCCTTGCCTCTTAAAAAAGAACAACCAGGATACATCATCAACTCTATGTTGGTTCCTTTCTTTAATTCGGCTACCGATTTAATTATCAAAGAAGTGGCAGATCCAGAAACGATAGATAAAACATGGATGAAAGCAACTGGTTCGCCTTCTGGTCCTTTTGGAATGTTGGATGTAGTAGGACTTACGACTTTGTATAATGTGAATCAAATGATTGCTCAAAAAACAAATGACCCAATAAAAATAAAAACTGTAGCTTACCTGAAAGAAAATTTTATTGATAAAAATAAATTAGGAGTTTCTACAGGAGAAGGATTTTACAAATACCCAAATCCTGCTTATAAAAATGAAGATTTTTTGAAATAAGATGAATCAAAAATCAAATCAATAAAAAAGTAAAAAAAAGCGAATCTCTTTTGTAGGGATTCGCTTTTTTCTTTGTCTAAGAAAGTAGGAAACAACTATTGTTCCCTATCTTTAATTCATCTTATTAAATCTACAAGTATGAACACAAATGATTTAAATATCCCCAACATAGATTTGCCAAGAATTGTAGTGGTGGGATGCGGGTTTGCAGGACTCAAAATGATAAAAACCATCAACAGCAATCACTACCAAGTGGTTCTTATTGATAAGAATAATTTTCACACTTTTCAACCCTTATTATACCAAGTTGCTAGTTCGGCTCTTGAGCCAGATTCTATTGTGTACCCTATTCGTAAGATTTTTAAAGGAAAGAAACATTTCCACTTTAGAATGGCAGAAGTAGACTCTGTAAATGCCGCAGACAAAGAACTAATAACAAGCATTGGTTCTATTAGCTACGATTACCTTGTATTGGCTACAGGAGCCACTACAAACTTCTTTGGTTTAAAAAACATACAAGAGCATGGTTTCACCATGAAAAGTCTTAGAGAGTCGCTAGATCTTAGAAGTATTATTATTCAAAACTTTGAAAAAGCACTTACCTTATCTAGCATAGAAGACAGACAACAATACATGAATTTTGTGATTGTGGGTGGTGGAGCCACAGGTGTAGAACTTGCAGGTGCCATTGGAGAATTAAAAAAGAATATTCTTCCCAAAGATTATCCCGATTTGGATTTAAATCAGATGCAAATTCACGTGATAGAATCTTCTGGAAACACGCTCAACAACATGAGTAAAAATGCTTCGGCAAAATCTTATAAATTTCTGAAACAGCTGGGTGTCAATATTTGGCTCAATACAGTTGTAAAAGATTATGATGGCGAACTTGTAACTACTTCTCAAAAAGATTTTAAAACCAAAACATTAATCTGGTCTGCTGGGGTAAAAGGTGACCCAATAGGTAAACTAGACAATTCACTAAACCGACAAAGCAGAATAATTACAGACGAGTACAGCCGAGTAAAAGATTTTGAAGATAGCATTTTCTCTATTGGAGATGTGGCAAGCATAGAAACCGAAAAGAACAAAAAAGGACACCCTATGTTGGCTTCTGTTGCTAGTCAGCAAGGGCATCACTTGGGGCGTAATTTCAATTTATTGCACAAAGGAAAAAAGATGATTCCGTTCCAATACAAAGACAAAGGAACAATGGCTACAGTGGGTAAAAACAAAGCGGTAGTAGATCTTTCTTTTCTTAAGTTTTCGGGCGTACTTGCTTGGCTAGTTTGGATGTTTTTGCACCTTATGTTATTGGTAGGATTCAGAAACAGAGTTATCATTTTTATAAATTGGAGCTGGAGTTATTTCAACTCCGACAAAGGATTGAGACTAATAATTAGAAGAGTAAAACGAAACGAAAACTCTATTCCTGTCAATTAAAATAAACGATAAAAAAAATGGGATTTGAATTTAAGCTGATAGCTTCAAATTCAAATCCCATTTTTACTTTTAAATTGAAAAAGTAAGTTACCTTTTACTTTTCTTCCCCGTTCAATTCTTTCATTATTTCAGCAAATAATTGATACGATTTAATTCGATCTTGACCATCATAAATATTAGTTACCGCAATAAGTTCATCTACTTGAGTTTGATCTACAAATTCCTTAATTTGCTTTTTTACAGTTTCTTTACTTCCTATAAACGAATACTTAAGCATTTGCTGAACCGAAGGATGATGCCTTAATTCTCTAAGTTCTGCTGTCATATCTTCTGGCGGCTGCATGTAATCTCGTTTTCCTGTAAGTAGGTTCACAATCATTTTATAAAGTGAAGTAGAAATTCGTTCTGCTTCTTCGTCTGTATCGGCAACAATAATATTTACACCAGCAAGTGTATAAGGTTTTTCTTGTACTGCTGAAGGCTGAAATTCTTGATGGTAAATTTTCATAGCTTCCATAAGTTGAGAAGTTGCAAAATGACTAGCAAAAGCATAAGGCAATCCTTTTTTTGCTGCTAAATGTGCACTATCTGTACTAGACCCCAAAATATAAAGAGGCACAGTAACACCTTCGGCCACATTTGCACGTACTTTTCTGGTTGCATTCTCCACCGAAAAATACTCTTGAATTTTCTGAACCTCTGCAGGAAATGATTGTGCAGCTTGGAAAAAATCTGAACGAATAGCTGCAGCAGTTGCTTGGTCAGTTCCTGGCGCTCTACCCAATCCTAAATCTATTCTATTGGGATACAAAATACCCAAAGTACCAAATTGCTCTGCAACAATTAATGGCGAATGATTGGGTAACATAATACCTCCAGAACCTACTCTTATTGAATTTGTTCCCTCGGCAATTTTACCTATCAATATTGCAGTTGCACTACTTCCAATTGCATCAGAATTGTGATGCTCTGCCAACCAAAAACGTTTATATCCCGACTCTTCTGCCGCTCTTGCCAAAGCTAGCGAATGATCAAAGGTTTGTTTTAAGTTAGTTCCTTTCGAAACAATAGCTAAATCCAAAATGGAATAGCTTGTTTTTTTATTTAACATGATTTAATTAATTTAATATGTTCAATGTATCTTAAAAAATAATTAAAGATTTCCTAAGCTTAGTTTATACTTATCCCAAACTTCGTGATTGAGAGAATAATGTGAAGTACGGCCTATTTTGTGTTGATTAATAAGCTCTGCTTCTACCAACTTTTTAATATGATGACTGATAGATGGTTGAGCTAAATTTATTAGATTACAAGCATCTGTACATTCTACTTTTCCTTGGTTTTTTTGCATGTGTTGCAAAATCTTCAATCGATTTACATCACTCAAAGCTTTCGATATTTTTTCAATTTGTTTTAGTTCCATAATTCAATAAATACATTGATATATGCAAATGTATCTATAAAATAAATTAGAAGTTTGAATGCCGTGTTAATATTTAATAAAAAAGAGAAAAATTAAATTAAGCAGTCCGTTTTATCTCCAATTCACTTTTATAAATTGTTTGTTTTTGATGAAATCTTGAGGAGTATTTTCCAAAATCTCTACTCTTAATGCATCTAATAATACTTGCTTGGTAAATGAATGATGTGTAACGATACTCACTTCTCTTACTGGCTTAGGATTTACAAAAGGAATACTACATCCTTCGTCATTTTTATTAATTGCCATTTCTGGCACCAAGGTAAAACCGCCATAATTATCTACCATTTTCTTAAGAGACTCTATCGATCCACTTTGAAACTGAATCGTTTTATCATTCGAACTTTTGGAACAAATATTTAATACTTGACTCCTGAAACAATGCCCACTTTGTAGCAACCAAATATTTTCCATTTCCTCTATTTCTGAGGTAGCAATTTCTTTTTTATCCTCAGAAAAACTATCCTTTTGGCCATAAAAAACAAATGGCTCATTGTATAATTTTATTTCTCTAATAAAAGGCTCATCCAAAGGAGTAACCAAAATTCCCATATCAATTTCTTTCTTGTGCAAAGCCTCAATTATTGCAGAGCTTTGCATCTCCTCTACCCTTAGCAAAGTTTTAGGATGTTTTTGTGAAAAAGACCCCGAAATTAATGGAATAAGATAAGGCGAAATAGTAGGAATTATTCCAATTTTAAATTCTCCCTCAAGGTTATCAAGCTCTTTACTTACCATGGTTTTTAGGTCGCTTACCTCTCGCATTATTACTTTTGCTTTATTAATAAATAGCTCGCCCAATTCTGTGGGTTTGAACGGAGATTTACTTTTATCGAAAATAGAAAAGCCTATTTCATCTTCTAGTTTCTTTACCTGAATTGTAATGGTTGGCTGGGTCACAAAACACTTTTCTGCAGCAGTTACAAAATGCCTGTAAGTATCCAATGCTATTATATAATCCAATTGTTGTAATGTCATGATATAGATTTTATCTATACGAAGATAAATATTATTAATTTGATTAATAACTCAACTCTACGAATATTTGCACCAACAAATAAAACAACTAACACAGATGAAAAAAATAATAGTAACGGCTTTAGTCTTCACTTTTGGACTATCCCTTTTTGGTCAAAATGACAACACGATAAAAACGAATAACGGAGCTCCAGTTGGAGACAATCAAAACTCCAAAACTGCTGGTGAATATGGCCCAGTTCTTCTAGAAGATATTCATTTGATAGAAAAACTTGCTGCATTTGACAGAGAAAGAATTCCTGAAAGAGTAGTTCACCCAAGAGGTGCAGGTGCATCTGGATATTTTGAAGCAACCAAAGACATGTCGGAATACACAAGAGCTGTACTGTTTGCCAAAGAAGGAAAAAAGACCGATTTGGCAGTAAGATTCTCTACAGTAATTCACGGAAAAGGATCTCCAGAAACTGCGAGAGACCCAAGAGGATTTGCAGTAAAATTTTACACAGAACAAGGAAACTATGACATTGTAGGAAACAATTTACCTGTGTTTTTCATTAGAGATGCTATCAAATTTCCCGACATGGTACACTCATTAAAACCTTCGCCAGAAACAAACAAGCAAGATCCAAATAGGTATTTCGATTTTTTCTCACACATTCCTGAGGCTACCCACATGATTACACGATTATGGACAGATTTAGGGATTCCAAAAGGATATCAATACATGAATGGAAGTAGTGTGCACGGATACAAATGGATAAATAAAGAAGGAGAAGTTACTTACGTAAAATACTCATGGGTATCTAAACAAGGAGAAAAAAACCTAACTGCAGAAGAAGCTATTACGCAACAAGGATTGGATTGGCAACACGCTACAGTGAGCTTGAGAAAAGACATTGCAGATAAAAACTACCCTCAATGGGATTTATATGTTCAAATGATTAAGCCAGAAGCGTTACATTCTTTTGATTTTTGGCCTTTGGATGCAACCAAAGATTGGCCTGCAGATAAAATTGAAAAAATAAAAATTGGAACAATGACCTTGAACCAAAACCCTATTAATTATTTTGAACAAGTAGAAAGTATTGCATTTTCTCCTGGTACTTTAATCCCAGGTGTAGAACCTTCAGAAGATAAATTATTACAAGGAAGATTATTTTCGTATTTCGACACACAAAGGCACAGATTGGGACCAAATTTTCAGCAGTTAACAATAAACCAACCACTTGAAAAACCTAATAATTACAACCAAGACGGCTGGGGAAGTTATGGCAATAAGAAATTTGAAAATCCTGATGTAAACTACCAACCTAGCAGCAAGGCAGCTTTAATGGAAGATGAGCAATACAAACAATCCGAAACGGAATTAACGAATGTAAAAATTACTCAAAAGAAAATTACAAAAACAAATGATTTTGCTCAAGCAGGTGATTTTTACCGTTCTCTTACTACTACAGAACAAGATAACCTTATCAAAAACTTAAGCGGAGACTTGGGACAAGTAACTGATAAAAATATTCAAAAAAAGATGATTACTTATTTCTACCTAGCCGACAGAGACTATGGAATGAGAATGGCAAAAGCTCTAGGATTTTCATCAAAAGACTTTATGAAATAAAAATAATTTATAGATAAGAGGAAGTACAACTCTTCCTCTTTTCATTAAAACAATTACACTATGAAACTAATTACACTTACCTTACTATTAACAATTACAACACTTACTATGAATTCACAATCTATATTTGAAGCCATCAGAAATGGCGATTTAGCAACACTAACTGCTTTACACTCCAATGACCAAAACCTTATAAATAGCCAAGACAGCAAAGGCTTTACTCCTTTAATTTTATCGGTTTACAATAACCAAACAGAATTAATTGATTTCCTACTAGAAAAAGAATGTGATGTAAATGCAAAAGATATGGCTGGGAATAATGCCTTGATGGGAGTTTGTTTTAAAGGGAATTTTGATAGTGCAAAAAAATTAATTGAAAACGGAACAGACATAAATGCACAAAATTTTAATGGTGCAACTGCCTTAATCTATGCTGCAACATTTGGCCATGCAGAAATTGTATCGTTATTATTGGAACACAATGCAGACGATACTTTAAGAGATAACCGTAACAATACAGCATTAGAGCATGCAGAAATGCAAGGAAATAATGCCGTGATAGAATTACTTAAGAAGTAACAAAACAACAAATCTGTTTCGTTTGCAGTTTATTTTTTATTAAAATTATCTGCAAATGAGATAGATTTTTTAAATTGCTGTGGAGTCATCATTTCCATTTTTTTAAACTGCCTATTGAAATAACTTGTGTTATTAAATCCAGATTTAAAAGCAATCTCAAACATTCTTACATCTTTAGATTCCTTGATTAATTTTTTAGAAAATTTAATTTTTTCAGAATTAATATAATCTATCGGAGAAATACCCAAAGTATTCTTGAACTGCTTATGAAAATGAGAAGCGCTCATATGAGCTTTTTTTGCAAGTGCATCTACATTAATATCTTTATTAGTAAGATTTTCTTTAATGTACTTTATTACCGTACCAATTCGTGTATCGTTAAAAACCTCATTTTGATTACTAATTATTAAAGATTTTGCTTTCGTTTGCAACAACCTCACAATTAATTCCTGAATCATTAAATCCAACAATACATCTTTAGATTTATTGTTATTGGTAAACGTATAAGTCAATCGTTCTACCAAGTGGTTTACATCTCTATTATTAATAAGATGTGAAGCAACTTCATCCAAATTCCAATTGTTATTTTCATTCTCAATTGCAACTTGCTGATTAAATTTCGATACTACTTCCTCTATTTTAAAAGCATCAATTCCCAAAGCCAAACATTGAGTTGGACTTTTTTTTGTTGCCACAGGAAAGTCAATTATCATTTCTTTATTAGCTGGCATCACAACCGACTCGCCAGGAAAAAAATCAAACGCCTCAAACCCATCAATATGCATAATTTTTTTCCCCGTAAGCATACTTGCAATAATAGGAAACCCAAAAGTCAATGATATTTTCTCGGCAAACGCATGTGTTTCGTAGATATTAAGCTCCGCATACTCCGCACTATATGTTGTCCTATTCTCCACCAAAGTGGTGAGTTTACGGTTACTTTTATGTTTACTTAGTAAGGACTTCATACTCAATAATACAAAAAAATTAGCTCTTTTTTATCATTTTAATAGATATGTTCAAGGTTTTAATAAATACGTTCAAGATTTTTTAGAAGTGATGAAATAACTTTATAGGAATTAAAAAACTAATGGATTTTAATTCACTAACTAATTACTAATTAAATAATAATCTTTATGAGTTACAAAAAACCAATATTTAAGGAAAAATATTCCAACTTTATTAATGGAGAATTTGTGGAGCCAATAGGTGGTCAATATTTTGACAATACCTCTCCAATAGACAATAGTTTTATTGCTAAGTATCCTAGATCACAAAAAGAAGATGTTGAATTGGCATTAGATGCGGCAAATGCAGCCAAAGAAGCTTGGGGAAATACCTCGGCAACAGAAAGATCTACCTTGCTAAATAAGGTTGCGGACATTATAGAAGCAAATCTAGAAGAATTTGCATTGGTAGAAACCTGTGACAATGGGAAACCAATTAGAGAAACATTAAATGCAGATATTCCTTTGGCTATTGATCACTGGAGATATTTTGCTGCCTGCATCAGATCAGAAGAAGGAGGAGCTACCGAATTAGACAAAAACACCTTGTCTATGAATATAAAAGAACCCCTTGGAGTTGTAGGGCAAATAATCCCATGGAACTTCCCTCTTTTGATGCTATCATGGAAACTCCCACCAGCATTAGTTACAGGTAATTGTGTAGTTTTAAAACCTGCCGAACAAACCCCTTCTTCTGCCACTTTATTAATGGAAAAAATTGCCAAAGTATTCCCTCCTGGTGTTATTAATATTGTTCATGGATTTGGTCCAGAAGCAGGAAAGCCATTAGCTTCAAGTCCAAAAGTAGACAAAGTAGCATTTACAGGTGAAACAACTACGGGGCAACTAATTATGCAATATGCTTCAAAAAATCTAAATCCCGTAACAATGGAATTAGGTGGTAAGTCTCCTAATATTTTCTTTAACTCTGTAATGGACGAAGATGATGCTTTTTTAGACAAGGCTATTGAAGGAGCTGTTCTTTTTGCATTTAATCAAGGAGAAGTTTGTACGGCCCCATCTAGAATACTAGTGCAAGAAGACATTTATGATGCTTTCATGAAACGTGTGATAGAAAGAACTGATGCAATAATTCAGGATAATCCTTACGACATAAATACTATGGTGGGTGCACAAGCATCTAACGACCAATATGAAAAAATTCAATCCTACTTAGAAATTGGTAAAGAAGAAGGTGCAAAAGTACTATCTGGAGGATCTGCCAATAAGTTAGAAGGAAATTTAGCAAATGGATTCTATATTAAACCAACTTTACTTGAAGGACACAACAAAATGAGAGTTTTTCAAGAAGAAATATTTGGGCCAGTAGCTTGCGTAACTAAATTTAAGGATGAAGCTGAAGCTTTAGAAATTGCAAATGACACTATGTATGGATTAGGTGCAGGAGTTTGGACAAGAGACGCACACCAACTCTACCAAATCCCTAGAGCAATAAAAGCAGGACGTGTTTGGGTAAATTGCTACCACAGTTATCCGGCTCATGCCCCTTTTGGAGGATACAAAAAATCTGGTTTTGGAAGAGAAAACCATGTAATGATGTTGAATTATTATCGCCAAACAAAAAACATGCTTATCTCTTACGATAAGAATAAGCAAGGTTTCTTTTAATAGTAACTGTTTTTTTTGACAAAGGCTGAATTAAATAATTCAGCCTTTTTTATACCTTAGAATTATGGAAAGAATTACGATTACAGAAAAAGCTAGTAAAATATTAGACGAGCTAAAAGAAAAACATGGAGAACTCATATTTCATCAAAGTGGAGGCTGCTGTGACGGGTCTGCACCCATGGTTTTCGAAAAAGGCGATATGTATTTAGATGAAAGCGACATATTGCTTGGCACTCTCAATGGGGTCAATTTTTACATGAATCAAGATCAGTTTGAATACTGGAAACACACTCACCTCACAGTGGATATTACAGAAGGTCGTGGCTCCAGTTTTTCTTTAGAAATTCCTCTAGGATTACGTTTTTTAATTCACTCTAGATTACTTACTGATGAAGAAAATGAAGCTTTGAACAAATAAAAACACTCACAAGCTAAACCAAGAAATGCGAATGATTTTTTTGATTAAAATCATTCGCATTTTTTTTGATATATTTATGTTTAACTTTTAATAAAAAGAAGACAAAAATCAATTTCAGAAGATTATTAGTTTATATTCAAAAAAAAAGTAGATTTGGGGCGATTTTGAGAAATAACCAAAGTTTAAAATATAATTATTTTTAATCTCTAAGCTATGATAATTCTTAAGTTCACTTTATATTGGGGTAAATTACTCTTTATTACAAAATAATTATTTATGAAAATTGCAATACTATCAGCCAATCCAAATCTTTATTCGACAAAAAGATTAGTAGAGGCTGGAACGAAAAAAGGACATGAGATGATCATAGTAGATCATACAAAATGTGACCTTGTTATTGAAAAAAAGAAACCTATTGTAATTTACAAAGGACAAGAAATTAAAGACATTGATGGAGTAATACCTAGAATTGGTGCATCTGTAACGTTTTTTGGAACTGCAGTTGTTCGTCAGTTCGAAATGATGAAAATATTTACCGCTACCGAATCACAAGCCTTAGTAAGATCAAGAGATAAACTAAGGAGTTTGCAAATTTTGGCTAGAGCAGGGCTGGATTTGCCAAAAACAGTTTTTAGTAATTACTCTAAAAACGTAGGAAATGTGGTAGAAAAAGTGGGAGGAGCCCCTTTGGTTATCAAATTACTAGAAGGTACGCAAGGATTAGGAGTTGTATTGGCCGACAATAAAAACTCTGCCGAATCTATCCTAGAAGCTTTTAATGGACTACAAGCCCGTGTTATTGTGCAAGAGTTTATTAAGGAAGCAAAAGGAGCTGACATCCGTGTGTTTATTGTAGACGGAGTAGTTGTGGGAGCAATGAAAAGACAAGGTAAAGAAGGAGAATTTAGATCTAACCTTCACAGAGGAGGAAGTGCCGAAATCTTTGAATTATCTGACGAAGAAGAAAATGCAGCTTTGAAAGCAGCTAAAGTTATGGGATTAGGAATTGCAGGAGTAGATATGCTTCAATCTGCAAGAGGTCCATTAATTTTGGAAGTAAATTCTTCGCCAGGACTAGAAGGAATTGAAACGGCTACTGGCAAAGATATTGCGACACAAATAATTAAATACGTAGAAAGAAATGCAGACCACTGACATTGAAATCTTAGGAACAAAAATTCCTCGAGGAAGCGGGCTACAACTCAATTTGGATATTGCTAAACTTCACACGCATACCAAAATTGAAGTCCCTGTTATTATTGAAAGAGCCAAAATAGATGGCCCTACAATTTTAATTACCGGAGGTATTCATGGAGATGAAATTAACGGAGTTGAAATTGTAAGAAAGCTTGTAGCAAAAGGATATAACAAACCCCAAACCGGGATGGTAATTTGTATCCCTGTTATTAATATTTTTGGGTTCTTAAGTCAAACAAGGCAATTCCCTGATGGGAGAGATTTAAACCGAGTTTTTCCGGGGTCCAAAAGCGGCTCTCTAGCAAGTATATTTGCTTATCACCTCATGAAAGAAATTGTTCCATTGGCAGATTATTGCTTAGATTTTCATACAGGAGGAGCTGATAGATTTAATGCTCCACAAGTAAGAATAAACGAAGGAGACGAGGAAAGTTTAGATCTAGCCAAAGTATTTGGAGCTCCTTTCATCATAAAATCTAAAAGAAGAGACAAATCCTATAGAGATTCTGCCATACAACTAGGTAAAAAAGTATTACTGTATGAAGGAGGAAAATCATTAGACATAGATAAGTCTATTACTGAAGTGGGTGTGAAAGGGGCATTAAATTTAATGCAACATTTGGGAATAAGAGATTTTAGTAAAGAACTAAATAACCTAACTCCAAGCATACAAAACACCCCTATAATTGTAGAAAAATCGAAATGGATAAGAGCAAGACACTCTGGAATGTTTCGTACTACGGCAGAACTAGGAAAACTATATGAAAAAGGCGACAAAATAGGAAGTATTTCTGATCCTTTTGGATTTTTTGAAAGACCTGTAAAAGCTCCAAACAGAGGTTATATTTTCTGTAAAAACCACGCTCCTATTGTGAATAAAGGAGATGCAATAATTCATATATCTATTGAAGAATAATAATTAAACTTAAAATCTGAGAAAATTGGAAAATAAGAAGTTAAAGACAATTGGTAGCGAAGAATGGTGTGCATTTAATGAACTAAACATACCTGCAATTAATGCAAGAATTGATTCTGGTGCCAAAACATCATCTATACAAGCAGACGAGATAAAAGTTGTGAAAAAAAATGACGAAAAATGGGTGCGTTTTATCGTTTACCCTATTCAAGGAAGTCATGATGTGAAGGTAAAATGCAAAGCTAAATTAGTAAGCAAACGTTCTATTAAAAGTTCTCAAGGGATTTCTGAAAAAAGATACATAATTAAATCTCCTGTAACCCTAGGAGAAGATACTTTTGAAATAGAGCTTTCTCTTGCCAAACGTAAATCTATGGAATTTAGAATGCTACTAGGAAGAGAAGCCATGAACGGCAGATACTTAATTAACCCTGCAGAAACTCATTTGCAGAAGTCTAAATAAAACAAAATCAATCCATATAATCCTGCCACGTAACTAACACAAATTTTTTCTTTCCATTTTCTGTTTTTGATAGAAACCCATACTCGTAACAAAACAAATAAATTTCCCCTTTGTTATTTTTCCAGTAATGTGTAAAATACTTTTTGTCAAATCCCTTTTTAATCAAATCCTCTTCCCTCACAAATGATTTTCTTCTTTGGCAATTCGGCCTCATTTTAAGGAGCAGTTTTAATGCTGTGTTTTTCGTGAATGAAGGAAGAAGTTCCGGAGCTTGCGGAGGAAATCACTGACTGAATCGAAAAACACAAATTAAAATTGAGGAGTAAAATTAAGCCTAGATTTTTTTGGTTCGTTTTTTCATCAATGGAAAAAATGAACAAAGCCACTTAAGAACTCCCCACATATGCTTAGACATAGTTTTGCCACTCATTTGCTAGAAGATGGAGTAGACCTAAGAACCATACAAGTATTATTGGGACACTCAAGCTCCAAAACCACAGAAATTTATACTCACGTAGCAATTAACCAGTTAATTAACGTAAATAACCCGTTAGATTCATTATATTTGGAAAACAACAAACAAAACATATAGTGGATATATAGTGCACTGGTAACTATATTCCATTGTTATGCTTTATTATATACCATGTTCCTCTATTCAAAGAACGGTATGGGAGAAAGTACTTATATACGACTTTAACGCAGTAATCTGAAATGACCTGGTGTTTTGCCATACCATTTTTTAAATGCAGAAACAAAAGTACCTGATTCTGAATAGCCCATTAAATAAGAAACTTCTTTAATACTCAAATTCTTTTTCAAATAATCTATCGCTAATTTTTTCTTTACCTCTGTCACTAATTTTGAGTAAGAGGTTCCCTCCTCTTTTAGCTTTCTTTGGAGGTTACGGGGAGACATATTTAAGTTATCAGCTATCAACTCAAAACTTGGAATATATGGGTTCAAAAGAGAATAAATCATTGAAGTAATTACTCCTGATAAGTTATCGGAATGAGATTGTGATTGAAACCTGGCACAAGCAACATTTTCCAACACTTTTAACAGTTCATAGTCAGCAAATACAATTTTTTGTTCAAGAGTTTCTACTCCAAATTTCATTTGATTTACATCAGACTCTAATTCTACTGAAGTATTAAATACTCTATCAAATGATTCCTTTTTTATCGATTCAAAATCAATCTTTACCCCTAGTGGTGTTATTTTATAAAGAGTTAAAAACTCCAACTCTTTATAAGCGAAAACCATAGAGGATAAAACAAGGTGTTTAGTTGCTAATGGAAATTTATTTTTAGCTTC